>NZAU01000048.1 GCA_002686215.1 Candidatus Woesearchaeota archaeon | reverse complement strand
ACAAAATATAATGGTAAATCAAAGTTTCTGGCATACTTATGAACTTCATAAAATATACCTGTTTCAAATGTCATATCCCCAACAAAACACCAAACTTTTTGTTTAGAACCTTGTCGTTTTAATCCGATAGCTGTTCCAAGTGCAATTGGTAATACACCCGTAACGATTGCTGATGAATAAAAGTTGTGGTCAAGATTACACAATGATATTGACTTACCCTCTAATATTTTATTCTCAATCCAATCTGGTGTTAGTCCGTGTAGTAAAGCGTGGTAATGACTTCTCCAAGTAGAGAACACATAATCATCTTTATCAATGACTGAAAATATTTCTATCAATTCATCTTCGTTTCCGTGAGATAAATGAACCGGCGCTCTAATCTCTCCGTCTTCCCACAAAGATACAATCTTTTCTTCAAAGTCAATTAAGTCTTGTTTTGTAAAATTTATATCTCTTACTTTTTTATATTTATTTAGATTTTTCATTCCAACTAACTTCCCAATCTTTATATTCTGCTGCTATACAATCTACTTTGTAATCTTTTCTACCACCAACCACTTCCATAATTTTATTGATAGCAGTATTTCTAATTCCATTTAATCCGTGTGTCAACATCAGATTATCACTACCCTTTTCTCCTTTACGAACTTGTGATTCATTATACCAAATATGTGCGTTCATTTGTGATAACACAATGATTGCTCTTATGGTATCTCCATTAATTTTACCTTTGTTTTCTTTTATTAGTAAATCAATGTCGTGAACTATGTCTTGTATTTCATCTGCATAATTCTTTTTATTCTCGGGTATAAATACCTCTTTTAATTGGTGAATACTCAATCTATCAATCAATTCGCCTAATGTTGGTAACCATTTTCTTTTCATCACTACTCCTTTGTAATTAAAAAACTATTATAATCATATTTCACTTTTACATCATATTCTTTTGAAAACTTTTCTACATCATCTAAAACTTCATCATAATGAATATCATCACCACCTATTGTTCCACCACTTTTTATTTTAGGCCAGAAGTTCACTAAGTCGTTATAAACTATATCTTTTCCGTGGTCTCCGTCAATCCATAAAAATTGAATTGAATTATCTTCGTATATTCTGTGTGCATATCTTTCATCACAAGTAATTAAGTTAACATACTCATCAACCCCAAGTATTCTTAGTGGGTGTTTGATAATATCTGGTGTACTTAAATTAAATTCTTCCATCAAGTCTGTTAAGTATTGATTGAATTCTTCTGGATGTCCTGATGACTCCCAATTGTTTATGACGTGTTGGATTGGCCAAAACAAATCAATAGAATCAAACTTAATATCTTTACCACTATCTTTAATTAGTTGACACATATAAGAAGTTGATTGTCCTAATAAAGTCCCTATTTCTACAAAGTGGTCTCCGTCTTGTGCTTGTTCAACCATTTGTGGATAAATAAACTCTGCGTCATTTATCCAACCTGGTATATCTTTAAAAGAATCAATTTTAAAAACATTATAATAATCTTTTAAATATTTTGGTTTATCCATTTACCAACTCCTTAAAAAATTGTTGTTCTGAAAGTCCTGGTTGAATTGTCATACGACACCAATTATCTCTAAATCCATATGGGTGAACTTTACAATACTTTACCAATACTTTATGTTTTTCTAAAATTTCTTTTGTTTTTTTATTGTCGTCTTGATTATTGAAATGTATCCAATTGCATTGAGAATCTATAACCTCATAATTCTTTAACATTGAAACCACTTTCTTTTTTTCTTCCACAACTTCTTTACAATAAATATCAACCAAATGATGATTGTCTAATAAAAATTTACAATATTTTAAAGATACTCCTGTGATTTCATACATTTGTCTAAATTTAGATATATTTTCTATGTAGTGTGGATTAGAAAAAGTCATACCAACTCTACAACCTGCTGCACCAAACCCTTTTGAAAAAGTTCTTGTNACGATTAGATTTGGATAATCATCAATNTATTTTATAAAACTTTCATTTTCACTAAACTCTATATATGCTTCATCAATNAATGTCGGAATACCTGTATCTAATAATGGTTTGATTTCATCTATGGTTTTGTAATCTCCTATTGGACTATTTGGATTTGCTAACACGATTAGGTTAGTATCATCATCTACGAATTGTAACATCTTGTCTATTGATAATTCTAAAGTATCTACATCGTAATGTATACCTTTGTATTGACAATTATATAAAGATGAATAAACTTGATACATAGGAAAGGACGGCTCGGAAGTTACGATATTGCCACAAGTTGTGAAGGTTTCAAATATAGACTTGATACCGATATCCGAGCCATCGCTTAAGAATAAGTTTTCTGTTTTTACATTATAAAATTCACATATTTTTTCTTTGAAGTTTTTTGTATTAGGATAATATGCAAAATCCTCGTGAGTTAAACTTCTTATAAATTTTGTATAGTAAGAGTGTGGAATTGGTTGTGAGCGTTCTGATTGATTTAGAATAAAATCATATTCAGATTTATCCGTGTAATCAATTCTTCTTTCTACTTTNNNTAAATGTGGTTTCATATTCCTACATACTCCAAGATTGGTGTTAGTTCTTTATATGAACAATTCTTACAATGTGAAGTAGGATTATTTGTATTACAACCTTTCTTAACGTTTTGATAATCTGTCATCTGTCTAATCTCATCTATTGAGTTTATGAATAAATTACCAAATGGTTCTGCTCCTGTATTCATACAACACATTTTAACGTGTCCTTCAACCGTAGTATAAATTCCATTGTTTACCCAAAAGCAATCTTCAAAATCCCATTTAGATTTACCCATAATTTGTTCATTCCAATTTTCTCTCAAATAATTTAAATCTTCTTCTGTATAACCTGATGTTGCTATGTCATCACTCATCTTAGTTTCAGCATCCCATATCTGTGCTATGTTTAATCTTAATTGTCCTAAGTTATGTTCTTTTCTTAAATCATCAATCTTTTTTATATCTTGAACATTATAAGCATTCACCACATAATTCACTACCACATCACAATCATATCTATCGACTGATTTGAATTGTTCCAAAAACTTTAACAACTTACTCCATTTTGCTGGCGACCTATCTCGTTCATAACTTTCTTTATATCCGTCAATTGAAAAATACAACATATCAATATATTTCATACACTCACGAAACTTATCATTGATATTGTATTGACAATTAGTTGCTACGATTAATTTACACTTTGGAAATGTTTCTTTAAACATACGACAAACTTCATCAAATTGTGGGTGTAGCATTGGTTCTCCCATACCCATAAGTTTTGCTTCTTGGATTGGGTGGTGTTTTATTCCGTCTAATAACTTACCCCAATTTTCTAATGACATATGTTTTAGTGGTCCAATCACTTCATCACGATTACAAAAACTACAAGCTAAATTACAGTAGTTGGTTGTTTCTAAATATGCGTATGTTATTGGTTTAGTCATTTAAATATTTTTCCAGATATTCTGGTGTTCCTAATTCATAAATTTCATCAACCATACCGATACCTATTTTCTTTCCGTCTTTGATTGCCCAATTGTAAACTGGTGCTACATAAAACTCTCCGTTGGTTCTACTATTCTGTTCAATCATTTGTTCTGCATACTTTACGAAATCACTACCTTTACTCCAATAGTAATATCCTGCTGTTGCATTGTTTGATATGACTTTCTTTTCTGCTACCTCTTGGACATATCCATTGTCGAGTGTTCTNGCATAACTCCAATCNTCACTATCNCCCCAAAAACAAGGTATGTATCCGTCATAGTGTTCTGCTATTNTCCACATATGTTCTGGATTATANTCTATCATTTGGTCTGTGTTTAATGTTAGTANTGGTGTATTATCATTGATTAAATCTTTNGCTTGTANNATNGTTTGTGCNGCTCCCTCNGTAACATCATCTAATATTACGACATCATAAGAGTCGTGTCCAATAATGTCTTTGAANTGATGAAAGTCATACTTNTCAAAGTCCTCTTGTAAACAAACCAATACAAACATATAATTTTTGTCAAACTCAATCCCTAAGTTTTCAATTACTCTTTGTATCATTGGTTTTCCATTTACATCAATGAATGGTTTTGAGTCCGTATATCCTTGTTCGGTAAATCTTGAACCTCGGCCCGCCATAGGTACTACTATGTTAAATCGTTGTTTCATAAAATTTTGTTATTATCCTCTCAATACTTTTACACTCAAATAATAAATCTTTATTGTGTTGTAAAGTATCTTTATTATCTTTTATTTTATTATATAGTTCGTCATCACTCATATTCATAACACGAATTATATCTTGCATATTTAAAACAAATCTGTTGAAAATGTGTTCTTCATTATCTGCTCTTGTTTCATTTTCAAATAACCACTCATAAGATTTAAAACCAAAGTGTTTGAACCACTTCACAGTGTGTTTTTGTCCATTCCAAATAATAGGGTGATAGTGTAATATTGGATTAAATGTGGATTGATTTAAAAATACTTTATCTTCTTGGTCTGGCAAAGATGTAGAAACCCAACTAAAAATAGTTTCCCTATACACATCAAAAGGTATTGGTGAATTAGAGTGATGATGAAATTTGTGGTATCCCTCTTTATTTTCGTATGGACTCGCTATAAATGGTTTTTGTTTGTCAATGTTATTAAGTAAGTTTTCATCTATTTTATTTAAATCAAAGTTATCAACTAAATCATAAAATTTATTTTCCTCACAAAACTCTTTTGTTAAATGAAAAAATTGTGAGTTTTTAAGAACATTTACAACATCAAAATAACGATGCTCAAATAATGATTTATCTTGGAAGTTATATAGATGTGTGAAATAAAGCATCTTATCTCTAAGTTCGTGTGGTGTTCTACTTAACCTAAGTAATCTTTTAGTATTGGTTCTGATAGTTTTTAGGTATTCATCAATTGTAAATGTTTCATCAAAGTCTTTTTGGTTTATACCAAATTCATCTCCGTGTGCAGATACACCTCTTTTAAATGAATTCATTTCCATAGCGTTGTCATAAATTACATTGACTTTATGTTTATAATTGTGTAATCTTACATTACTATTTAATATGACTATTGAACTATAAGGTAGATTATATTGTTGTAATACANTCTCAATCATATCTAAAAAAGTTTTATACTTATCATCTGGCCAATGACTAATGGTNTAGTTTTCAGCTTCCCAACCTTGATATAAAAACATTGTCATTTTACCTGATTGCATATTTTTAAGAATATAATTTTTACCTAACATAAAGTCAAAAAATTTATTTTTTATAACTTCAAATGGTTTATTATTTTCAGTACACGGGTGTAAGTCCATTTGTAATATAATTTTTTTATCTNCTTGTAAACAAGTTTCAATACTAAATTCATCTTTATATTCATATTCTGATAAGAATTTAACATAATCTGAATTATGAAATGTTTTATTAGTGTCTGGTATTTTATAAAATTCAGGTGTGAACAATCTCCAAAAATATGTAGAAGGGTCTGCGACATTCATACCATTATATCTAATAGGTTTTTGGTATGTACAAAAATTATAATTGTCCATTATGTATTTAGCTTTTTCAATGTAAGTCATTTATCTCTTTCCGATAGTATTGGGTTATCTATTGGCCAATTTATTTTTAACATTGGGTCATTCCACTTGACTGACATTTGGTCTTGCCAATCTACATAGTCATTTGGATAAGATTGTGTATAATGAAATACACACTCATCTGATAAACATAAATGTCCGTTTAAGAAACCTGGTGGAACCAATACACTTTTACAATTTTTATCATCAAGTGTAAAACTAACCCATTGTAAATAAGTTGGACTATCTTCACGATAATCAACAACCACTAAATAAAATGCACCATAAACACAAGTAATGTGTTTCCAAGTTTCTCCGTCTCCGTGTAGTCCTCGTAAAACATTTTTACGGGAGTGTGTAAACTTTGAAATTTTATGTGGTGGTGTGTCCATATCTTTTTCCCAATATGTCCACATTGTTCCACGATAATCAGTAAACTTATCTGGCGTAAAAACTTTTACACCCTCTAATTGTGTCTCTTCTATTGTNTATTTAAAACTCATATTGATTGTCCATANCTTAGTGGAAATGCATTTCTATATCTTGAACTNTCTTGTGGNACTATCATTTTNTATGCTTGTATNAATTCTGNNATTCCGTCATCNANACTATATTGTGGTTTCCANCCNGTNGCTTCTATNTTTTCATTACTAACNACATANTTTCTTTTATCAGGGTCTTCAAAGTAATCTGAATAAGTAATTGATATATTTGGTATTTGTTGTTGTATTCTTTCTACTAATTCTTTCTTGTTGATATTAGTATCTGATAATCCAACATTGAATATTTGTCCTTGATATTTATCATAGTTTTCAATCATAAATTCAAATGCACTACTTACATCTTGTATGTGAATAAAATTACGAACGAATTCGTGTTCAAATAATGTGATGTATTTATCTGTTAGTAATTTATATACAAATTCATTTACTAATAAATCTAATCTCATACGACTTGATACACCAAACACTGTCGCTAATCTAAAAACTATACCATTACTTTCTTGTAATATATAATCTTCTGCCTCACACTTTGTAACTCCATAATGACTGATTGGTGTCAAATCATTTGTTTCATCAACCATACCTTCTGTTCTACTACCATAACCACTATTAGTGTTTGGATATAAAATCTTTTGGTCTGGTGTCATTACATCAACTATATTTTGTATTTGTGTGGTGTTGATACTTGTGGCTAATTCTTTATCTTTTTCACAACTTGGAAATCCAACTAATGCCGCAAGTGGTATAATCACATCAACTTGTTCAACCAAGTATTTCAATTTACTCCACTCACGAACATCACCATAATGATATGTAAAGTTTTCGTGATGACATAAGTCAACTAACGATGTTTGGTTATACATCAAATTATCATATACGATTACTTCGTGTTTCTTTAATAGGTTTCTTGTTAAGACTGAACCTAAGTATCCTGCTCCGCCTGTTATTAGTATTTTCATTTTAATTTCTCCAATAAGTTTTTATAATTTTGTTCTCTATTTTTTCCATATTCCATAAACAAGTTGAAGTTGTGAACTAATATGTCTTCCATACTCCAATACCAATCGTGGACTTCTTGTTTGGACATTTTACTAAATTTTATTATTTCCTTTTCTATCAATTCAAATCTTTTACCATTATCTTTTTCTTTATCATAACTCTCATCAATGAATCCGTCAAATGTTTTAAATCCAAATGAACGAACAAATTCCAATGTTCCATAATTACCAACTAACAAAACTGGTTGAAAAAATCCAAATGGTTTCCAAACTTTTTCAGAAGCATATCCACTTGGATTTAAAAAGTCTGTTTCTGTTGTAATGTTTAAGTAAGAATCTAAATATGGTTGTTTATTTTCCCAACCATATCCGTGATGAACTCCATCTTTTGCTTCCATTGCTATTGGATAATCTACCCATTGATATTTCATATCTTGTAATTCTCGGTAATCTTGATAATACTTTTTTTGTCTACTTTCATCTGTGATTAATTTATCAACATAGTAAGGTGTGGT
>NZAU01000047.1 GCA_002686215.1 Candidatus Woesearchaeota archaeon | reverse complement strand
ATGATGGATGTATAATCAGTTTACCCACCTCAGGTTCAATAATTGTTCCGTCAAACAAACTAAAAACTCCACCCTCATAATCTGTGTGGTCGTTTAAAAAGACGATACAAGTTAACTTAACTGAACTAAAATCTGCTGTTGAATGAAAATCTGAATGTGGATTATACCAATCACCTACATCATATCTATGTGCTTGTAGTCTATTTTTGTATATTCCTTTGATGTTATATTTGTATGTGGTGGCATCTGCTATTTTGATTGCACTCCAAAACTTATCAAGATATTTTTGTTCTTCATTTTTACCTATGTTTAACATACAAACATTGTCGTCCATAATTTCGTCATCTTTCCAAGTAGGATTTACACCGCCTGTGTAGTGTCCTTGTTTTCTTTCAGATTGTTCATCTATGAACTTGATAAAAAAGTCACAATCTTCTTGTGTAAAAAAGTTTTTTCTTTCTATTGCCCATTTAAAGTTTTGATTTAACTTTAAACTTTCCATATCTATTGGTTTATACATTTTGCTCCTATTTGAAGTGGTCTCCGACAAATAATTCTTGAATTACATATCGAGTTCCATCAGTAACGGGTGTTACATTGTGAGATAAAAATGCTGGAAAAAGAGTTAGTGAACCTTTTAGTTTGTTCATTGTATACCATTCTTTTGTATCTTTGTCTTGGATACCGAATTGAACATCTCCACCCTCATATTCACTCGGGTCTGTTAATTGGATTATCCCTACTAATTTTCTTACTGAACAAGTTCCTGCATTAAAGTCTGTGTGCCAACCATAGAAACCACCCTTTGTGTATTCTATTAATTTTAATTCATTATCACACCCATCAATATCAAAATGAAATACTTTATCATTTACAATATTGGCCATTTGAAACATTTTGTCCTGTAACCATTTCCAATCTTTGTTTGGTTTTGTTGGTCTGAATTGGTTTTCTTCTTGTTCACATAAATACCACTCATTAGTTTTTCTAATTTCTGGTATGACTGCATTTTTTCCTTGTTCATCTCCAACACAACCAATCACATCTTGTTCTGATTCCATTATGTCTTTTAATAATTCATCACATTTTTCTGATGATAAAAAGTTTGGAATTTGAACTGAATATAAAAAGTCGTTATTCTGTTTCTGACTCATCTGATACTAAAACCCTATTCGCAAAATAATTTTTGCCGTTATTTGTTTTGTTAATGTTGTATGTTTCTATAAGTCCGTCAATTTTTTCAACACTAACTACTTTAATTTTATTTAATTCATCATTTAAAACTTCATCACCCACTTCTAATGTTCTATAATTTTCATCAACATAAAACGGGTGGTCATCTGTGGCCATAATTTCTGTATTATCATCAAACTTATATTTTACTAAATTATCGTGTAGAATTTTTACAACCTCTAAAACTATTGAGTCTTGTAATTTACCACTTTCTACATCATAGGTTTTTATTTTTGAACCTAATTCAATGTGTTTGATTTTATGGTAAGTTCCGTCTGCTAATGTAATCATTGTATCACCTGTAAAACATTTACCTGGTGGAATATTATGAACCAATATATCTGATGTAAAATATGTATCAATATCTTCTACATCTAATGAATAAAATGTTTCTTCTTGTGCGACTTCTGTTTTTGATGTAATCTCAACCTCGTTTCCGTCTTTATCCAAGAAGTAATCTCCTGTATCTATCTCGGTAGGCTTAGCCCAAGTCCAAGTATCTCCTTGTTTCAAGAAGTATCTCGCACCCTTCATCATAGATTGTTTCATAACTGGAACTTTTATACTTCCATTAATTAAATAATATCCATAATAATCTTCTTGATATGTTCTAACCACAACTGAACCTGATGCTATTGAACCACTTAAATCTGTTGAGCTATAACTTAACCAATCTTCAAAAAAGAATTCATCTGGCATTCCAACTGGTTTGTATGATTTAACAACATCACCTATTTGAACATCTTGAACCTGTTTTGTTGAGTTGTCATACATACGAATTAAACTACCACTCGGTGTTGAGTATAATAATGCATTTTGCATATGATATCTATCACCACTCAAAATAAACTTTGGTGCTATTGAAACATCTAACTTATCTTTTTTCTTAATTAGTATTTGTCTATCTGGTGTCATTAAATATTCATACTTTGGTGATTTCAAATATCCTTGTGTTCCTACGGTTGAACCACTCGGAACAATGTAAGTTTCAATTAATGAACCACTACTGACTGCATTTTGGTAAGTAGGATTTTCTGCAATATACTTATGAAACAATATACTATTATCAAAAGAAGTTCCGTCTTGTGCTGGATTTTTAACTACAAAATCTGGATGATATGCATTTGTGTCTGAAAAAGAACTTGTGTTAAATAATGGTATTAAACTTGCACTTTCTGGTGAACTTGAAAGTATAGTTCTAAATGGTGTTTTATTAAACGAACCACTTACGATTTCTAATAAATTATCATCACTATACCAAGGTGTTTGCATAAACAAATGAAAACTTCCTGTATATTGATTTTGTCCTCTTTGTGAGAAATAAGTGTGTGATGTATTGTCATTATATTCAAAATTTACTGAAATTCCGTGTCTTGCAAAACTTGAACTAATTATTGGTTGTTGAAAATCCGAAGGATTGTACTTTACACTATCATTTTGCCCATAAACATACGCGGTGGTGCAACCTTTTTCATTCGCATAATCTGCAATCAGATTAAACGATGCTGTTTGTTCGTTGTAAGAACCATAAATACCACAAGCGGTGTTCATTTCGTTTAGATATATATTATCTGTGGTTTCTTCTTTGATATAATCAACACCTGCAAAGATTGCAACGTTAGTATTTGCTGGCCAACCACCTGCACTTCCTGTGATATAATTTAAATAACTTTCTATTGTTGTTTGAACTGACATAATTTTCTCCTAAGAATAAATATCTGCTTAGTCTATTTTAGTGAATATTTTCTCTTTCATAACTGATTTTGCTGGTGTGTTCCAATCCTCTAACTTAATCATTGCGTAATTGTATCCTTGTTGTTTGATTTCATTACATCTCAACCACACTAAATCACTCCCTAATCCTTTATTTCTATGTTCTGGCATTACATAACGATTGCACAAGTAAGGATATTGTCTATTCCAATCAATAAAACACCAACCACCTTCAACTAAATAAAATGTCCAATTATCTTTTAGTCTATCTCGTAAGTCTTTTAGTGTCCACTCTTCCCAATCTTTACCAAACGAATCTTTAAAGTTATCTAACTCCTCAGATATCATCTCGATTTGCGTCCTTTTGATATCTTTGTAGTTTGTAAACTCTTGATATTTTGGAACTTCTCGTGGTTCGTAGTTATTTAAATCTATTTTGTAATACATTTTTTATTTCTTCGGCATACAACTTATTTGATTCAACTCCTGGATGATGAGAGCTTGTGTAGTCCACACAATTTAATTTAATCTCAATCAAATCATCTGGTACATTTGATATGGCTTGACTATGTTTACCCCAAGTTCCCCAAATAATTTTATCACGACCTACAAATTTGTTAATCATATTGTATTGATGAATAAAACTAAGATAAATATTATAATCATTATAATTGTATTTTTGTGGAATAGCCCAAGCTTTGTATGCAACTCCATCATCATCAAACCAAATTCTTCTGAAAGTGTGTGGAATTGTAATGATAAATATTTGTCGTCTTGATTCTGGCATATAAACTTCTGCTAATCTTTTACAAGCGAAATCAAATCCTGTTCCACCTGCTCCACAATTGTAAACCGCAGTGTCTTCATCTCCTAACAAATGAGTAAAAGTTTGTTCTTGTTCTAAATCCCAACCATAAGTCCAACTACAACCAAAGGTATAAATTTGTCTTTTGGCATTTGGATTATTGTAAATCGGGTCGTGAAATCTACCACCCTCTAATCTACCCATATTGTTCTGATAAATGTTGAGTCCTTCCTCTCGTCCGTCCTCATATACTCTATAATCATCAAAGTATAGTTTTTCTACATTATATCTGACTTTCTTGCTAACTTGCTCATCACTCACTAAATAGTCCTCTTTGTTTGATGATGTCTTTTACCTGCTCTGCATATATCTGATGTGATTTTACACCCGGATGTCTTCCGTCTCCTGCGGTATCGTGTAATTGAAAGAATACATCTAATTTATTCTCAGGAACCTCAGTATCCCAAGTTCCCCAAATTATTCTGTCTTGTCCGACAAAACGATTTAACATTTCGTAGTGGTGTAAGAAATATAAATAGTGATTATATTCATTAATGCCAGCTGCTGTTGGTTTTTCAATACCCCTACGAGCCATACCATTATCTTCAAACCACATTCTTCTAAATGTATGTGGAATCGTGATGACATAAACGAAGTTTTGATTTTCTCTATGATTTCTTTTATGATAAACCTCAGATGCTTTTTTGACAGCGTAATCAAGACCTGTTCTACCTGCTCCGTAATTAAATGAAGCAACATTATCCTCAATCAATAAGTGTGGAAATGATTCTTCAACTGGCAAACACCAACCATAAGTCCAACTACAACCAAAATTATGTATTTCATATTTGGCATCAGAATTATTTTTCTCATCATTTATTCTACTACCTTTTTCATAATATGGTAGTGGTAATTCTACATTATCAAATGATGTTGATGGTGATACCACACCTGAAATAGAAAACTTTCTTCGTTTAACATATCTAACACCACTATAATAATATTTTTCAACAAAATCTACAACTCCTGGTGTAATTAAAGAGTCCATTTCTGTTAATTCCATATGTTTACTACCTGGTGGCGACCATTTTGTAAAGTGTTTTTTTATTGACATTTTATTCTCCTAAGTTAATCATATTTTTTGGAATAGTTCCACAATTTCCACAACTAAACACTTGCATTGGAACGATAGCTTCTTTTCCCGTTGGACTCATCAAGGCAGATATTTTCTTTAAGAAAAATGCCTGTATGAAAGAAGCGTTTCCACATTCCTCACAAGTAATAGTATCTGCTTTTGAAATATCTAATTCAACTGGCGCGTTTACTTGTTCATTACTCATTTTATTGTTCCTATAATTTCTACAAACATAGACATAATGTTGATTTCTTTATCCACTACGACTGCGTCTGATTGTTGATATTTTGACAAGATTAAAATACACTCAGCTATGTGGCCGGTTCCCCAATCATCAATCGTATCAAACAACAATCTAAACAAATCTGAAAAGTCTGATACTTTTGAATCTGCTAATAATTGTCTGATATTCTGAAATGAATTTTTCTTGTCCTGCGTTTTCAGTATATCTAATACTTGTAGTTTATAATCATTTTGAGTGATTGTATTTTCATCAATTACTAATTCATTATTTACTACTTGTCGTTGAGCACCATTGATTACTCGTCTAATATCTGGATAACCACCATTTACAATGGTAGCGATATTCTTAATGTCATAACTAACACTTTCATTATCCAATATATTTGCCAGATGTTGTGCTACTTCTTTCCTATCTGGTGGAATTATCTGAAATGATTGACAACGACTTTGTATCGGGTCAATGATTCTTTCCACATAATTACAAGTCAATATAAAACGACAATTCTTAGAGAAAGTTTCCATAAGATTACGAAGTGCTGCTTGAGCGTTTGGTGTAATGTAATCACACTCGTCCAAGATAATGACTTTCATATCTTTGAAACCTAATGTTGATGCAAAGTTCTTTACTTTTTCTCTTACGACATCAACACTATTCTCATCAGATGCATTTATGTATAGATAATCACAATCAATATTATTAACCAATAGTTTGGCAAGAGTGGTTTTACCAGTTCCTGCCCTACCGAATAATAGAAGGTGTGGTATATCTCCTGATTCTAAATACACCGACACCTTTGATTTTAAATGGTCATTACCAATGTAATTATCTAATTGAGTAGGTCTATATTTTTCTACCCATAAAGTATGTTTTAGTGAATCCACTAATTAACTGCCTGTGTTGAAACCAAGAAATATTCTGAATCATAGTTATCGATTGAGAATTTAATTCTTGATAAACCGGCTGAACTCACTTCTAATGTTGCACTTTCACAATCTTTATTTGCATTTAAGATTGATGCGAACATATTTGCATTGAAACTAATTGGTTCAATGTCTGCTGACTTTGTGGTTTCTACTGGAATTGTTACACGATTAGATGCAATTGAAGCATAACCAATAACAATTTTAGTTTCACCATTTTCAGTCAAGATAGTAAAAGTTTCAGCATCTGCTAATGCACCTTTACCACTAATAAATGTATTGACGAAATACGGGTCAACCTTGATACCTAACTCAAATGAATCTGGTAGATTCTTAAGTGCTGGTGGTGTTGGTATAACCGATAAATCTGACAACATATATTTTGACTTTGTTTTTCTGTTTGTGTCTTCAAACTCCATAGAAATAAATTTATCACCTGATTGTGATAGATTTAATTCTACATCATCTCCCAATACTGACAACAATGATGATAGTTGGCCTGTATTATATACACCTAATTCACAAGGCGATAGATGATTGAACTTACTTAAAACCACACTACCAACTACTGACTTATCACCTGAGATAAATCTTGTTGATAATGAGTCTCCATTTGAAGTCCATTTTGTTGATTTAATTTCTCCACCCAAAGTATATTTTGTGATGAAGTTTGTTAATTGAGATTTGTTCATAACCATTTACTCCTATTATTTTTCAATTATAAATATCATTTGTTAATGTGAAAATCAAAAAAACTTTTCCATTGATTTGATTTTCTTTTGTTCTACCTCAATAGTTTCTATTGGTGGTAAGAATTCTTCTTTGTTCTTAGGATAAGTTCTGCAATCGTGTTTTAATTGTTTTCTCATCTTTTTGTTTTCTCTTGATGAACCTAAGAAATATAAGTATCTGTGTTTAGGTGCTTCTCTTTTTCTGTAAAATGTATGTCCTATTTGTTCCTTTAAGTGTTCTACATTATGACTACCCCATTTGGAAAACACCGTACGACTATGTATCCATTTGTGTGGTTCTCCTAATGATACTGAAAAGTTTGGCATTAATTGTATATCACGACAATCTTGATACAACCAATTTGTTGCCTGATAAATCGTACCTAAGTGCATTTGTTCCGGGTCTGCATAACTAATTAACATTTTTATATTTGGTGCNTTTTGTTTCAACCACTTAAAAGATTTACCTAATGATAATGATTCAATATTTTTTCCGTATCCGTCATCAATGTATAGTCTTGTTAATTCTAATACTTGTTCTTTTTCTAATGTTGGTATCATAGACTTGACTGCCGAACGACCTACCGGATATCCATAAGTCATACAACCAATCAACTTAGTTTCTTTTTCATCATAAAACTTGTGGTCTTGTTCTCCAACATAATAAATACCTAATGCATATCTACACATACTAAATGCGTGAGTGTAGTGTTTTTCAATAATCATTTTCTTGGCTACTGAACTTGGTATCTCCTCTATATAAACTGAGTCTGCATTTACATACATTAGAAAAACCTATTCATTGATGTTGTTTTATCTTCTACTCCACCCCAATGCATTGCTTTGTAAAACATACCGAGTTTCTTTGACATCGCTTGTTCATACATTTTGTTGTGGTCTATATAATTCTTGATTAATTCTAATATTTCTTTTGGGTCCTCGTGTCCTTTGAACGCAATAGAGTCAAATCCAAACTGATTTTCTTTTAAATACACCCACTTAATCTTACTACCATTTGTAATCTTTTCATATTTCTTACCTTCATACCAATGGTCAATCAATGAATTATAATTGATTGCTGCTTTAACGTGGACCGGCGCACCCTTTTTGTATTTACTAAATGATGACTCCTCATCTTTTACTTCATACTTTCCAATACCTTTTACACCGATTGGATTTGCCATAACCTCATATGATAGATTATGCATATTTCTTTTGAACAATGATATTCTTTCATCTATCTTTTCTTTCGGAACATTTGCCAGAATATCATCTAATACTTTTGATAGTAAATCTTTCATAGCGACTGCGAAATTACTTCTGATTGTATCCAATCCCTTAACGTGAATTTTATTTACTTTTCTACCGGCGTCATTAATAATTCGTAGTCCATATCTTTTCTTCGTAATAAATAAACCTGTCTTGGCGATTACCTCTTGTTTAATATCAAACACGTGTTTTGATACATTACAAAACTTCTTTGCAAAGTAATCATACGACTTATTCAGATAGTCTTGAACCTCGGCACATATCTCCATAATTCTTTGTGTCATCATAGTTTCTGTTAGTTCTTGATTTGGAAATCTTTTCTTGACTAAGGGAACTGCTGATGCAAAGATAGAGTCTGTATCAATGTAGATAACATAGTCATCAGCAGTTCCAAG
>NZAU01000046.1 GCA_002686215.1 Candidatus Woesearchaeota archaeon | reverse complement strand
ATTTTACTTTAGGTGAGGCAAAGATAGAAAAGACTTTTGATTTAATATGGTGTACAGAATTTTTAGAACACGTTGAAGAAAAGTATGTACCTAACTATATGCCATTATTTGAATTAGGTAAGATTGCTGTAGTGACTGCTGCGCCCCCAGGTTGGCCTGGTCATCATCACGTTAATTGTAGAGAAGAAAGTTATTGGGTAGATGTATTTAAAAACTATGGTTTAAGATATAGTGAACAACTTACAAATGAGTTTAAAGGTTTATCACAAATGAGAAAGAATTTTTTTAAACGTGCGGGTATGGTATTTTTAAAATGATNGTAGGTATTGAAGGTAGTTTTAGATTAGAAATGGGTTGGCAGTTTCCAACACANAAAGATTTTATGTTATGTAATTTTNATGCTGNNAAACAATTAGATATGAAAAATGTTGATGCNTTTNTACAAACAAANGTNTTAGGTNNNNTTAAAAANAANATGAAAGATCAACACGANTTTATNGATAGTACAGGTAAACCTAGAATNGTNATTGAACANGCNACATTTAGAAAAAATNTAGACTTTGATAAACCAGANACTNNTTATTANAAAGTAGGNTTAAATCACTTTACATATGACNANGGTATATTTTATAATAANAATAGTCCTAGTGANAGATGGGAAAAAATAAAGAAAGAACAAAATATAGAAATTAAACCTTGGCGNNANNNNGAATATGACANGTANTNAATATATTTTATTNTTACTACANAATCCTATNGANACNAGTTTAAATCCNTTANTAGANAGTGGTGANNAGATATGATNNNTGGATTAANAAAACNATNANANANATNANANANNTNNCAGGTAAAAAANTNAANNTNAGATTACACCCTAGNTTTCAAANTAGATTTGATTTACATANACTNTCANTANTTNNANATAAAGGTGTTGAAATTAGTAATGAGTATGATGGTTGGAATAAATCAAANGGTGGNGATTCGTTATATAAAGATTTAAAGAACGCTTGGGCCTGTGTCACTTTTTCTAGTAATGCTGCGACAGAGGCTATTTGTGAAGGTGTGCCAGTAGTGAATTTACATAAATCTAGTTTTTCTTGGCCTGTATCTTACCACACCCTTGACATACTAAAGGATAATGTGATAAGATGTGATTTTAAAAGAGCACAATGGTTATATGATTGTNCATATACACAATGGACTATGGAAGAAATAAATAGTGGTATCGTACATAAAAGGTTATTAGATGGCAATAGAACTTAAAAATTCAATGTTTATCCACGTACCAAAGTGTGGTGGTAGAACAGTCAAGCAAATGTTAAAAAAATATGTAAGTGGCTGTAAAGTTTTGGGTGATGATATTTATGAAAGTCATGCAACTCCAGATACAAGTAAACAAGTCTTTGGTTTCATAAGACACCCTGCAACATTTATTCATAGTCTTTGGACACATAGAAGTAAAAAGAAAGCTCATGGTAGTGACTGGAACTGGCATCCAGATATTCGTATGGAACAAGAATGTAAATCAAAAGACTATAATACTTTTGTTGATAATGTTTTAAAAGGTGAAAACTATGTTTTAGATTACTATATGCATTATTTAGGTAAATATCAAAATCCTATGATAGGTAAAATGGAGGAACTACCAAATAGTTTAATTAAAATATTAAAAGCAAACAATGAAGACTTTGATGAAAAGGGTATTAGAGAAAACATTTATGTACATGGTGCAAATAATAGATCAACCAATAGACCCATATCATTAGTTGAGTCTATAAATTATGACAGATTAAAAAGATTAATTACTACAGCAGAAAAGAAATTATGTAAGGAGTTTGATTACCATGCGTTTTGATAATCCAATTTACGATCACGGTTTTGTATTTCCAGATATATCTGACTTTCCAGATGTTATACATGAGCCAAAGTATCAAGGTAATGGTAAAGAGGAAAGTGTATCCATAATGAAAGAGGCGATACAAAAGAATGATTTAAATATGTTTCAAAATGGTTATCAATATTATATGAAAAATGTTGATACAAAATTATTTAATAAATTAAATACTATGTTTCAATTCTATTCTAATTTTGAAGACAATAGAACAGAATTAGATATTCCCTCAAATGAAATATATGAAGATTTATTTGAAAGAGGTATTTCTTATCTAAAAATTAGTACAAAAGTTTTACAAGACAAACTACAAGATGATATAAACAATTTACTTAACACACCTGATTGGCGTCCACCACCAGGACAATTTGATAGAGCAAAACAATTAGGACCAGAGTATGTTAAATTAGTAAATGATTTATTTAATAGAGTAGGTATATTACAAGGCGCAACAAAATATAATAAAGGTAAACAATTACAAGTAAAGAATGTTGTATTACATATCGCAACACCTACAGATGAAAATTGGAAACAGTTTTTATATGATTGTAAAACTGTAACCAAAACAACAAACTTACATATAGACCCAAAAGAAGATGTTATTAAAGCAATGTTATATTTAAATGATATTACTTTAGATGACGGACCATTTAGTTATGTAGAAAAATCTAATAGATGGATATATGATGATCTACAAAATATTTTTGGTAGGGCAATATCTACAGGTAGTTATTGTCACACACCAGAGAGTAGAGCTGTTGTATTTCAATTACCAAAACAATTAAGAATATCACATAACTTTGGTAGAGTATTATTAGATAATACAGAAGAACAAGAAAGAATAATAGAACAAGAAAAAATGTTTACTAGTGACAAAGGTAATCTTTGTATCTTTGATCCAGCTGGCATGCATAGAGGAGGAATTTGTAAATCAGGCACAAGAATTGCTTTACAAATATTAATGAAATGAGACCATTTACAGCAGCACTAACAGATAGTGTATTAAAGAAAAGAGTATTTAAACAACAAATATTAGATTTACATTTAAAAGATTTTATGATAGGGCAGACAACACCTTATCTCAATAAATTTAAACACACATTAGATATAGGTGCAGCAACTGGTATGTATGCTACTCATTTTGCGGAACACTCTAAATCTGTAATATGCTTTGAAGCAGTATTACCTGTCTTTAATGAATTAAATAAAATAAAAAAATTTCATAATAATGTGATAACTCATAATCTTGCCGTGAGTAATTTTGAAGGAGTAAGTGATTTTTATGTAGATGATAAAAGACTATCTAACTCTAGCTTTCAAAATTTAGTGGAGGGTCAAAAGATACAAGTTGATACTGTCACAATAGATAGTTTAAAATTAGTAGATGTAGGATTTATTAAAGTAGATGTAGAAGGTGTAGAATTAGACGTATTAAACGGCGCTAGCGAGACCATAGATGAATATAAACCAACTTGTATGGTTGAAGTATATGAGAAATTTAACAAATATCCTGTAGAGACCACATTTGATTTCTTCTTTGATAAAGGTTATAGATGTTTTTATAATCATAAAGGTCAAGGTTTAAAACCAGTAAGAAATATACAAGAAGGTATTGAAGCTACAAAGATACCAGAAATAACAGATGGTGACTTTTTATTTACAGTATGATTATAACACACGACATATCGTGGCCACAATGTTTATCTAATCAATTATTTCCAGCTATAAAAAAAGGTTGGAAAGATAGAAAAGAAAAGATACATTTTTTTTGGGGTCTTGGCTCTAATAATCTAAAAGAAATAGAAGATGTAAAACGTGATGGTGATGAGTGGTGGTATGTAGATGTAGGTTATATTACAGAACAAATCACTAGATACCCTACGCCAATCATAAACGACTATGATAAAACATACTTTAGAATAGTCAAAGGTAATATGCATATGACCAAGGGTAAACCTGGCGATGGCTCACGTCATACAAAATTATTACAACAAGGTATAGACGCTGAGTTTAAAGGTTGGAACACTGGCGAGTGTAAACATATTTTACTAGCTCCATCATCACAAACTGTTTGTATCTATATGCACGGATTATCACAAGAAGATTGGATAAAACAAGCTGGTGAAGAAATAAGATGTTATACTGATAGACTTATTAGAATGAGAAACAAACCTAGACCTAACAATGAGTGGTGGGGTACAGATATAAAAGATGAACTAAAAGATTGTTATGCGTTAGTGACAAATATGAGTTTGGCAGCGGTAGACGCTGTGTTAAATAAAGTACCTGTGGTCACACATAGTAGTAATGTTTGTCATAGTGTATCAGGTCCTTTGGCAGGTATAAATGAACGTACAATGCCAGCGAGAGAAGATATGACAATGTGGTTAAGAAGTGTGGCAAACAATCAATTTACAATACAAGAGATAGAAGATGGATTAGCTTATGAGGTATTAAATGCTTAACTTTGCTTGTGTATATTATGGTGACAAATACACTTTTCCATATGTAAGAAACTTACATAGTATGGTAGAAAGAAACTTGACAGTACCACATAGATTTATTTGTTTTACAGATAATACAGTAATACACAGAAGAAAAGAATTTAAGAATACTAATATAGAATTTAAACCATTTAAGAGACATGACTTGAATGGCTGGTTTAACAAACTACAACTCTTTAGTCCACAAAGTCAATTAGAGGGTGATACTTTATATATGGATTTAGATATTGTGATTATGAAAAATATAGACTGTTTTGCCACCATAGGTGAGAGTAAAAACTTTGTAGGTATGAACGATTTTAATCCTACAACTGGTTTGTTTAATTCTAGTATAATGAGATTTAATAATCAATATCATAATATAATATGGGAACAATATCTAAAGAGAAGAACAGAGTTTAATAATGCGCATGGTGACCAAGAAATCATATCATCTTTAATTAAAAAACACGAAGACACAATATCATTTCCAGATGAGTGGACACAATCATATAAATGGTTAAATCGTAAGGGTGAAAGATACCACACAAGTAAAATGACATATGAACAAGACCCAAATGCCAAGGTTTGTGTATTTCACGGTAATCCAAATCCTGCCGAATCAACACAAAAATGGGTACAAGAGCTGTGGAAATAGACATAAATGTGTCTAAAATAAGAACAAAATAAGAACATTTACTCAAAAACCCTAGTAAAATAAGGGCAAAATAAACCAAATTAACCCTTGATTATATAGATAAACCTGATAGTATAATAGTATGAAATTCAAAATTACATTACCAAAACCAATTATGTTAGATATTGATATTGACAGATTGAAAAAAACCCTTTATAATAATGATATACATTATGATTCAATTACATATGATGGTTATATGACAACAATTTTTACTAACGCAATTCCAATGAGTATATTTAATTTGATTAAAACAAAATTTTCTTATATGAATTATATTAACTTAACCAAGAAAGGACAAACACTATGTCAAAAGTAAAACAATACTACACAGACGAAACAGAAAAAAATGTTGATGATATATTAAGTAAATATGTTATTAATGAGATTTCTTTCAAAGACGCAAAATCTAAAATTATGAAATTAGATAATTTAAATTTAGTCAATATTGATGAAGATAATATTGATGAAGTTTTAATTTTAGAAAAAGAAGATTATTACAAAAAACTTAATAAAGAAGGCAGATCACAATAATGCAATTAGATAATAAAGACTTTTATTATAGTATTAGAAAATCTAAAAACGGTTATCTAGTTAATCAAAAAGTTTATAAAAAAAGTAAAGACGCTCTTTTTAGATCAACTGATATGTCTGCTACTAATAATATGACAAGTGAATTAGATTTAGAAGATATTATTACAAAAAATATGATAAAAGAAAAAGTAACTAATGCTTTAACTTTCTTAAATCCAAGAGAAGAAAGAGTCATAAGATTGAGATTTGGTATTGGTTGTGATACTGAACATACTTTAGAAGGAACTGGTATACAACTTAATATATCCAGAGAAAGAGTAAAACAGATTGAAGCAAAAGCATTAAGAAAACTTAAACATCCTAGTAAATCAAAAGTATTAGAAACACTAATGAGAGAGGCAGCGTAATGAACAATAAATTAGACCAAAAGAAATTTGATAACATTTAC
>NZAU01000045.1:3823-6019 GCA_002686215.1 Candidatus Woesearchaeota archaeon | reverse complement strand
CATCTCTGCCAGTTTTACCGATGGAATCCTATCGATTAGCATACCTAAACTCGAGCCAGAAAAGCCAAAGAAGAAATCTGTTAAGATTTCTTAATGAAGCGAATCGTTGTCAATGATGACTTGTTTGTCGTCTGTGGAACGGTGTTGGCTGAAAAGGTTATTACATCTACTGAAGAACTAAAATCACAGTATAGGTTAGCTGATACCGTTCTACGCAACGGTGATACATTTTACATATGTCAAAAAATTGATGACGCTGAATTTGAAGATATATCATAGGTTTTAGATATTTATATCTAAAGGGAAACTTATGTTTGAACAAAGTAAAAACTTTTCTAATCTAGTAGGGCTTTCTGCCTTACTAATCGCATTTAGTGCGGCTTTCTTTTCCGTATTCGGATTATCAAAACTATTCGCGGGAGCAGAACTATCAGTAATCATAATGGCTAGTTCATTAGAATTTGGTAAGTTGGTAGCTGCTTCGTTCCTATATCGATATTGGGATAGGATTAATCTGCTACAAAAATTCTATATGACATTCGCTACGATAGTGCTTATCATTATAACTTCTGCTGGTATCTTTGGGTTCCTATCAAATGCTTATCAAGGAGCTACAGTAGAGTTTGAAAAAGAATCTACCAATCTGATATTCAAAGAGGACAGACTAAAACAACTACAAGAAGATAAGGTGTATCTTAAAGAAGAATTAGAATCTGCTATAGCAGAACTACCTGATAACTACAGAACCGCTCGTAGAAAACTCAGAGAGGATTACCAACCACAGATATCAGAAATCAACAAACAGATGATTGATTTAAAAGGTGAGATTGGTGAACTGAAAACTGCATTGGTAGAAACTGGTGTGGATGTGGGTCCTGTGATTTACTTAGCTAGAACTTTTCAAACGGATATAGATACCGTAGTTAAGTTCTTTATCTTTGTTCTTATCTTTGTATTTGACCCGATGGCAGTTATGTTTGTTATAAGTTATAATGTAGCGTTAGAGAATAGAGATGAAGAAGAAGCTGAAAAACTCTATGTCAACGAAAAGAAAAAAAGATGGTGGGAAGTATATGGTGAAAAGAAAAAAGAAGATACACCAATGTATACTGAAGAAGATGAACAACGAATGGATATCATAGGACAAAACGGAAATGATGGACTACATTACGAAGATGATGAGAAAGAAGATGAGAAAATAGAAACATCTATTAAAAGAGGTGGTTTCAGAAGAAGATAATGAAAAAAGAAGAAAAAGAACAATTAAAAAATTTTAAAGAACTAAAAGTAAGACCTGGTACACCAGACGATTTGAAATTAGCAATACAGACTTTTATACAACAGGCTGTAATAGTTGGTGAGTATGAATTAGATACTATGCCTACAGAGTATACAGAAAACCTACTACGAACAATGTCAAAGTATCCTGAATACAATTTATTGACATTAGAATTAATCAATATAGTAAATCAAAATAAATAAAAAAAAAGCTTGACACATATGCATTTTTTTCNTTATCTTAAGGGGTAAAATAAAGGAGAAAAAAATGGTTTTTAATTTANATAGTGTAAATAGTTTCATTGATGCTAATGATGGTATGGTATTTGATAAGTTATCTAACGGAGAGTTTGATATCATCAATGCTGTTCATGTAAGTAAGATGGGTAAGAGCTGGTGGAATAAACTCANCTCCATCGATAAAGATTTCATTGATTTAATCTTTGGTAGAAAGGTGGTTAAGTAATGAAAGTAAAAAGTTTTTTTGAGGATGGTTTTTCGTGGAGTAAGATAGTTNANGAAAAGTGTTGTTCCATATGTGAATCATCTGAGGATGGTTGTGGAGCTAATGATTTATCTGAAGCTGAGTATTGGGAAATGAAAGCTGAGGTTCACTTTGGATTGTAAAAAATGTGACAACATCATATCTGATGAACGTATACATTTAGGTTATGACACATGTTTAAAATGTTCAGATACTGAGAAGTATGCTTCTCATACTGTGTATCCACATAAGACTGGTGGTTACATCCAACCTATGTCATCTGAACAAGCTGACAATATGAAANGACTTGACCGCCGTAGTGTTGGTGGTGAACGTAANGCTAAAGGTATAGTAGCTGANAANTCTTGGGATAGGTGGTTAAAGAANTANTACAATCCTAAACCAAAGAAAAANAAGTATNNACCACCACCNGC
>NZAU01000045.1:0-3818 GCA_002686215.1 Candidatus Woesearchaeota archaeon | reverse complement strand
ATTTTAANTTTNTAGATTNCAATGTNGCNNTNGATAANGTNATGGGNGAGTTNGANTCNTATGGTTACAATTCAGCCTGTCAACTTACACAATCACTTTATTCCCAAGACCAAATTAGTTTGATGGTAAAGTCCAAGTTAATAAATGAACTTACCGAATGGCAAGCGATGTCAGTAGACCAGAGAAAGTTTCATAAAAAACTAGAAAAAGGTTTATAGCAAAAAAAAGCAAGTATTTGCGCGGTTTGCACTAATAAGCTTATACTTATAAATACATCTCTCAAAAATAGAGATAATCTCTTAAAAATGAGATAGGTAGAAAAAAATAAAAGTTTTTTTTTATTTTCAAAATTTTAGAGATACTTATATACAAATGGTTACGAAAGTAACAAATAATAATTAACTAATAAGAACGGAGATTTTTATGAAATCAACTAAATATAAAACACCACCACCATCACACGATGGACTTTTACCAGAAATGGAAAGATTGAATTGTGATTATCGAATATGTTACGCAGATATACTTGGGAACCACTATTTAGGTCCAGTTTATTCACCACACACTATAGACTTAACAATTGAGTTTACTCAAATAGACAATACGGGATATTATAAATTTAGTAGATATGAAGAAAATGGTACTGGTTATGGTATGAATAAAGAAACTGTTAGTGGGCCATTTTATGGTAAATTAACTAATGACCAATTAAATGCTTTATCTAATGTAGGCCCTAATGCTTATTTAAGTGTACATGGTTTAGGTGAAACAATGTCTCATATTCAATTAACTAAAGATGTACCAGATGATATGTTGGGATTTGAAATACTAACTAAACTTCAAGAAGATGAAGACTATTTACACTCAATATATAATCCTAGAGATCCTAATAATTGGATAGTAGAACCAACACGTATCAGTTATGACGAAGCATCAGACGAACTTCGTGCTATCATGGATAGAATTGGTGACAAGGGAACTTATAGTAGTTACGTAGTGAATACTCAACTACTTGATGAAAACTGGTACGAATTGTTAATAGAATATGTTAGTAATATATTTGCAGGTTATTTAGATAATTCAACTTGTAATCCCATATATAATTTGGTCTTTAAACTTACACGTGGTGGTATTTTATTAGACGAAACTAAACTTCAATCTAAGATAATTGCGTATATACCTGAAGCTAATAAATCCGATTATACTCAGCCAACGACGCACGGTAATTTTACTATTGGTCATAAAAGTTTTTCTTATACAATAGGTAAACGACCTATGAAGGGTTCAGGTGAAGAAAAGAATTTTGATACTATGTATCCAGGTAGACGAGCTTTAAAGGCTGATGGATTGATTGTACCTTTAGCTAGACATATGTGTTTAATACTTAGTGATAAGAATACTGGTTATATATATAGTGTAAAAAAAATACCAGTTTCTGGTGGTTCTGGATTAGAAAGAGTAGTAGTTAAAATTAATGTTGATAAAACAGATTTAGAAACAGATACCGCAAAGGGTACGGCTAATCTTAGAGGAGCTAATGGTAAGTCAATTGCAATGAATGTTTTACATCGTGAAGTTTTAACACATATTGCAAGACCTACTTTTGAGTATTCTGAAACGGTACGTGAAGAAGATCTTCAAAAACAACTTGTAGCTGTACTTACAGGTGAAAAAGTAATACCAGCTATGACATATAGAGAGTTAGCTAGAGATTTAGACATACCTCTTTCATCAGATGGTACTTTGGAAGAATCTTTTGAATATTGTAAAAAGAATATTCAACAAGAATTTGCAGTAGGTGGAGTTAGAAAGTATATAGATGTTATTGATATGGATATTGTTCATATCATGGAACTCAAAAATGGAGAGCCTGATGCGGATAAAGATCTTAACCAAATATTAGCTTATGGGTTTGTAACACCAGATGTAGAAAAGGTAACCACACTTGCAGTAAGTTCACCCTCTATGTCTGTACCAACCTCACCAACATCTAACTTTAAAGACACGAAGGTAGGTAAATTCTCTACTGATTTAAATAACCATCCTCAGACTAAACATATTGAGTGGAAGTTATTAGATTTGAGATATTATGGTTTACACGTTATTATTTAATCCCACACACACAACCCTCGATGGAGAACAGAAATCTGAATGGTGTACCACTCTTCACCATTCAGATTTTAAAAAACTTGCAAATAATGCTTGACTCGTATGCATTTTTATTTGTACCTTTAGGTGTTGATTTGGGTGGTTAGATTTTGTTTTTGATTTTTGAAAAATTGTGTTGACCTGATGTTCGAAAGAGGAGTAGACTTCAGGTGGTGTGAGAACCTTAAAATGTAAGTCTCAGGACAACTCGGAGTAGGAGTCAATCGGCCGATAAGATTCCAAAACAGACCAACCAAAAGATTTTGTTTTTTCTCATGACTAGTGGTTATATCAGTATTGATTCTATACTGTGACGATTAAAAGAATCCCACGTTCTTACACCGGTGGTGGTTTTCCTTCTTATTTTCCACCACCAAAAATTTAAAAGTTGAGCTGAGTAGCCAAAAAACGACCCGATTAAATACGATGTAGATGATGGGTGGTGACAAACGGTTTAAAGCCCGATGGACAGACAACTTCGGTGGGTGAAGAAGGCGACATCAATAAGACCTCTTCCCCACCTCATGATTTTATATGTGGTGTTGAAACGATGATGAACTGGCGGGCGATAATATCAAACAATACGGATTCTGGCTCCTCACCACAAATATTTTAAAATAATTGAAAAAAAAGCTTGACTTGTATTAGTTTTTATTGTTACATTTAGATGTAATAAAAAAGGAAAAAAATATGAATAAAGAAAATAAAATAAAATATGTAGAAGCCCTCGGTAATCTTATGGGTGGTATAAAAAAATCCTATGCTGGTTGGGGTAGTGATATTAACGATTTAGATGAATCAGCTAAAAATATTAAACTTAAAATGATTGATGAGTTTAATAAAAATTTGGATATAAGGAGTGGTAGGAAGTTTGATAAGATTGTAACCAATGGTTCCGTTTGGGGTTTTGTTGCTAAAACAAATGGTGTACTAAAAGGTATTCCTTACTTTGTTGGTGATGTTTTCAAAGCTGCTGGTTGGAGAGCTCCAGCTAAACATGTTAGAGGTTCTATATTCTCTTCAGAAACAAATTGGTATAGTTGGACAGGTCCTAGGTATTTATAATGGATAAATGGGTAGAAAGAAATAAAGAACGATATGGCGTTCAGATAATCGAACTAAAAAAGATTATTGAAAAACAAGTTATTGACTCAGGTAGTTCTGATGAATTTGCATCTGATATGTATGTTGCTCTTATTAGTGGTCGAAAGATTACACCAAAGATGGAAGCAGCTATAGATAGAATAATTAAAGCATACTCACCAGATGAAATATTAAAACGAGAAGAGTGGGTTAACAAAGTGGTTCCTAAACTTTTGATGGTAGAAAATTTAATCGATGATACAAGTTGGACAGAGGACTATAGAGTGAATACAAAAAGATTTATATCAAGTCTAGTAAAACAAGCTAGGTCTAGAAAGACTCTATCCAAGAAACAAATGGATGCTGTTACTAAGGTTTATTTAAGGACTAAAAAAAATATTGAAAAAAATAAAAAAAACGCTTGACATGTATAGGTTTTTATTCGTATCTTTAGGTGTAAGATAAAGGAAATATATGAGTAATTTGAGTAAAGATTTGATTTTAGATGGTTATTGGGTTAACAAAAAGAGTGGAACCATTCATTGGGTTTCTGAATCTAAATCCATTAGTGGTGGTAAAAAGTTATG
>NZAU01000044.1 GCA_002686215.1 Candidatus Woesearchaeota archaeon | reverse complement strand
CCTCTGAATTTATATTGACCAGTCGTTGGGAAATCTAAGTTCCACTCAAAAGTAAATAGAGTTCCTGCAAAGTCACTACCTTTTGCATTCGATGGTGGTTTAGGAGAGATAGCATACTTATTCATAAAGCTGCCCCAGCGAACAGCATTAGCAGGTATACCGTTTGGATATGCCTGTTCTACAAATGTTTTATCAGTAACGTGATAGTAACTGCCACTAACATTCTTATCGCTAGTAGATATTTTGGATGGTTTTGTCTTTCTAGTACTGAAGAATCCACCTTCAATAGCACGAACATCTCTTTGAAATTCTTGAACATCTCTTAAGATCGGATCACTTCCACCAATGAAAGAGGTTGGTTTCCATTCTCCCTGGTCTTCTCCATTAGGGCCAAAAAGTCTGCCATAAGGAATCTCCGTGCTATCACAGAGAAAATATTCTTCATAATCATCTGCTCTATCGTAGTATTGATAGATAAAAGATTCATTTCCACCACGATATCCACGGATAGAACCGTTGTTTCGGAAGTTCAATCCATAACTAATACCCTCATCAGACTGAATGATAAGTTCATCACCTTCTACGACAAGTTCTCCAAGGACCGCCGTAAGAACTGTACCACCACCATAGTCAGCATCATCAAAGGCAGTGACTTGAGGTTTAAATGCATATCCATGACCAGTTCTTACAATATCAACAGCAAGAAGAGAACCATCTGTTCCTATGATAGGATTTCCTACAGCACCAATGCCACCACCACCAGTAATATTAATTCTTGGTGGTCCTACCTTTACTTTTTGGTTTACACCAGCACATGCTCTCTTTTTATTTAAAACATCATCAGTTGTGAGAGCATTTACCTCATTGATGTTAAGATATTTTAGTTTATTATCTCCCGACTTGAATATAAAAACTGTTCCTGGGTCTTTTGAAGCCACTTCATTTGCTTCACAGACAGTAAGGCCCTCTATCAAACCAGCATCGCTGTTGATGTATCCAACTCTAATATCTGAGTCTTTACTCAGAGGACCGAATAACTGACTACCCATTGTTTATATCTGCGTATCTATATTTATGCTGACTCTGCTGATCCTGCATTTTCAAGATCAACATCTTGTGAGTCTCTCTGTGGAACTGCAAATGGTTTCGTTGTAGTCTCGGCAATTTCAACATCATTTGCTGCTGCAGTCTCTGCAACCTCATTAGTGTTGGGAAGACTTGCTGCTGCTGTTCCACCAGAACCACTTGCAAAAGTATAAAAATCACTTACAGATGCTTTTGGTTTAAAGTCACATCCAAAAACACTAAGTTCCAAGTTCTCAAATGAAAGTGCTGAGGCCATATTACCAACAATGCCATCAATGGATGGAACTGCGCCAGATGCAGCAGTGATTCCACTTTGGACCGCATCCAACTGCTTCGTAATACCCTCTAAAAACTCTCCAACATTTTCAATGATGTTATCCACAGCGCCTGTAATGTCTTTCTTATTTGCAGAAATTACATCACCTGTCAATGACTCAACATAACAAATAGGAACTTGAGGAACTCTATCTTCTGGTGTTACTGTTCTGGTATCTAACTTTTCAAGGAAGTCTCCAAGACCACCACCACTACCAAGACCTAATCCTTTAGTCAACATTCCACCAAGTTGTTCTTGTAACTTACCAATCATCTTCTCAAACAAGCAGCACATAACTTGAGTGATCTGTTCCTTAAGGTCAGACATTAAGTTCCTTTGATTTGGGAACATGATATTTACTGCTGGTGCCATAGCCTTTTGAACTGTCTTGACTATGAACTGTTGAATCTTATCAAAGATTGGTTTCATATACTTTGATAGTTTTGCACTAGCAGATGTAATCAAATTTTGAATGTCATCTAGTACGTTAGATGCAGCATCTACATATGATCTTGCTGTCTCTAAGATTTTGTTTATATCTTTAGTGAGATTATCCAGAATGATCTGGATATTTTTCATAGAGGAATTTACGCTATCATATGGATTGTCAAGAGGGATCTTTCTGATTTGTCTTTCATGCTTCTTGACATCAGACACTGCCTGCTGGTGAAAAGCATCTGCGTTTTCTTTTGTTGCTCCTGGTTGTGAAGGAGAACTAGGACTTTCTGCTGCTTCCTTTCTTGCGGCAATGCCATCGGCAACTGCCTTCATTACAAAGTCTTCTCTGTCTTGACCTGTCAGACCTCTCGCTTCTGCTTCTGCTCTAGCATTTTGAGCATCTTTTAGTTGCTGTCTAGTGAGAGATTTATCTGGTCTAAGACCATACTTATTAAGTTTTACTCCTGGTGGAGCAGGATCAGTATCTTCTGCTTGTTCAGGAGTTTTTGGTTTGTTGATTACAAGGTCCGCATCAGGNACNNTTNTNTTNGGATCAGTCTCTCCAAGAGATGATTCTGCNNANCCACTNGTAGGTCCAAAATTTGNTTCTGTTGTACCAATAGTGGTNTTGAGTGATGTNTGAGCATTGTTGCCCANNACNCCCATNATNACAGGNACNTGNTGNTCNNNNCCATCAAGAAAGAAACCAAATACAAAGTTACCTTGNCTCAGAGCAGTGGTTTGATATGCTGCTGCTTGGCCACCACCTGCGGTAACAGGATACATGACCTGTGCCCATGGTAATTGATCAGAAGGAATTGATTCCTCCTGCTGATCATGGTATCCAATNATTCGTACTTTATATCTTCTTGNCTGCCCTGGTATTTGATTTCCAGATTCGTGCTTTCCACTTGCAGTGTTATCACGCCAGGTTGCATCATCAGCAATCTGGCCGATCCACCAGTTGAAATGNGCTCCTGCGAACCCTGATGTGAAAAGCGATCCTCCTTCCATTACTTATCAATCATCGTAAACTAAACATTCTGGTTCAGATGGATTCTGATCGCAGAACAATTCTAAGTAACTTGGATCATGATGATCCCCTGCTTCGATCTCTGCTTTATGGTGCTCAACATACTCCTCTAGATCGTGCAGTTCATCTGCTGTGTGACGACGCATTTGTGGCGATACCGTTGGATCCTCTAGGATCTTCTTATCGTCTTCAATATGCTGTTCGATTGTTCTTTTTTCTGACATTTTAATTTACCTTTCTTCCGTAAGAATCTCTAATAAGATTGAGTTTAGTGAGACAACGATCAGGTGTAACGTAATGACATAGATCCGATATAATATATAGACCACCAACTTCAGCGTTAGGTTTCTGATTTTTTTTATCTCCACCTGCTTCTGGTATGTCTATGAAAATCGCATCTCCTGCGTTGAGGCTGAAGTCTCCCGGTATTGTAATCGATTTCTTGAGAGTAAACAACTGGTTGTATCTCATAATTGATTGATTCAAGATATTTTCTGGATCAAAGTTTGCCTCTTTAGACTTATCAATCTGTTCTTCTGTTGATCCAGAGGGAAGTGATCCCTTATCTTTTAACATATATGTGGTTCTTGTAAACCCATTGACTGCTTCATCAAATTCGCTATTCAGTTGTGGTAGTTCCTTCCCTGCTAATTTTAAATCACTCTCCGTCTGTCCTACGTTCTTTTCAATTACTTGATAGACACAGTTGAACGGATCGAATAGAACCACTCTAGTGGAGTAGGTTCCACTTTCAAGTTTGCTTTGCACATTGATAGAATTATCACTCTGTAATTCTAAAACCTTTCCGTCATATCCTTGTGGGATAGTTGATCCCTTATTATCGGGAGTTTCATTGAAGATCAGTTTCTTCTTTGCTTCTTGTTCAATCAGTTTGTCAATTGACTTGAAGTGAAAACCTTTGCTAGTCTCATAGAAAAAGTAACCTGCAGTCTTGCCTGGTGATGTTGTATTAGGGACACCCTTCTTTGCTAACCAAGTGCAGGTATAGAATGCCTTCTTATTGTTTCCAAAGAAGTTGTAGTTATTCTGTGTCTCCTCAATGTCAAGAGTTTTATCTGTGCCAATAAAAGATTCGTTAGTCAGAATCTCTGTTATATGATCCGACAACTTACCATCAAATCTCTTATTGATTCTTACCAACTGATTGCGAACATGTTCCTTAGATGCCAACTGAAGAGAGACTACAGTCTTCTTTGCATCCTCAAGTAAAGGATCAACACTAGTCACATACAGAGTAAGATCAAGATTGTTGTCATTATTATCTTTGATCTTGACTTGTGCTTTTTCTGTTCCTACCAATGGGAGTGCTTCAAGAACAGACTTTCCCTTTATGGATCCACCACTGTCATTATAAACGATGGTCATTCTGACAGTCGCTTCCCTAATACTTTCATAGTATTTTAGTTCAGAAATAGCCGGACTCAAATTGATATCGCCACCTTTGTTAGAGATGACAGAAAACTTATCTATACTACTGGCTCTTCCTCTATCGGAACTTAACTGCTCTGCCATAATACTTTTTGGTTATACAATATTTATTGACCCGCCGCTAATGCTTCGCCATAGTCATCAGCAGAACTACCAGAAGACATCACCATCACACCACCAGGAGAATTCTGACCCTGTGATTGAATAATGTTGTTGATAATCGTCATTGGGATCTGTGCAGACTGTTGAGCACCCGCCTCATATGATGCATAGTTTCTAAGAACACCGATTGCTTGATCATACTTCGCACGGTTCAAGGCATCTAAGAATCCTGGGAAGTTATCCTCCATCGCTTTGGTAGAGTTCACATCAAGGATAAACTCACCGTGTGTAAGCATTACAGGAATCATATCCTGACCCTTGGCACCAGATACCTTACCACCATAATACATTCTATTCTTAATCATACTACGGAGAACAGAACCGCCTTTCTTTTGACCCCAAGATTGCTGATCAACGTCCATCCAGTCAACTCTTGCAGAGTCACCACCATAAGGTCCATAGTTATCTGCTGCTGGGGGAGGTGTTACTCTATTCTTAGAGTTTGGTCTATTACGACCGCCATCAAGCATTGATCCTGCCTCTGCGTGTGTCCAGATGCGTCTATCAACTTCGCTCTTTGAGAATCCCATCTGCTTGGCAAGTTTAGCTGCTTCTGCAACCATAGCGTCCAGGGCAGACTTCTTCATTGTTCCCCATCCCTGGTGTCCCATACCAGCAACTGCCAATCCAATAGCTTGATTTCTGTCAGAAGTATGACCATCAGGGGTTCTTTGAGTATATGGAACCGTCTGAACTTTACTGCCATCAGCAAGGAAAGTCGCATGGTATCTACTTGGATGACCAGTCATATTATTACCAGCACTCCAGTGGAGATAGATATTCCTCTTCCCACCAGTCATATCTGCTAACTGACCTTGAGGAACAACACCTGATCCTGCAGATGTAGATGTAGATGGAGCAACCGTTGCGGTTGCACCAAAGTTTGGAACTGATGCGACTCTATTCTGATTGTAGTTGTTATACCAACCAAAGTAATTGTCACCTGCCTTTCTAGTCAGTCCACCCTCAACACTATATCCTCTGAAGTCTGTTCTTCCTTGGATAAATTCTCTTGCCTTATCTTGAAGTGATGTATTTAAGATTGCCGCAGCAACTGACTTCATTGCATCTTGAGACATTCCAGCAGCAGCGGCTGCTGTTGCTACATCCTTAATAGCATACCACTCATCATTAGGATTTCCTCTACCATTTATTGTTCCGTTGGGGAATTTCCAAGTAGGTTCATACTGCATCCTCGCAAGGATCAATTCTTTGATTGTACTACCAGTGTAGGCACCAGATCCAAGTCTATTATAAATCGACTGTGCTACGTCTGCCCAAGCTTGAGGATCTCCATCCTCCCTAGAAGCAACAGCAACCAGTGTCCAGAAATCAGCGTCTCCACCACTGATAGTAACCCTACTGGTAGATGTAGTTTGATCGCTACTACCTGGTCCAGGGGTGCCAGCAGTCTGTTGCACATTATCCTTAAGACTGAGTTGTCTTCTCAAATCATTAAGGGCATTGGTAACCTTGTCAGAGATAATGCCTTTTATGTTTTTCTGAATCACTCCAGTCATATTGCGATTCTTCATCAACATATCAATATCAACTTCACCACCACCTGCAAGTTTCATCTTAGAACCAGACAGGTTGAAAGTATATCTTGTCCACTTGTCAAGACCACCAGCAATATTTCGATAATCATTATCATCTGCTTGATCACCCAGCAGTGTCTTATATGCGACACCAAAGATTGGTCCAAGGAAAGGCATCTCTGATACCTTCTTATTGACACCCTCAATATAAGTCAGTGGACTGATAGAATCATTCTTATCTGATTTTGGGAAGATTCTTTGAATATCTTTTTTGCCACCAACACTATCGCCTGGTTGGATTCTTGTCTTCTGTGAATTTGTAGGGGCAGGTCTTGCCCTTNTTTTCTCAGACTTCAGTTGTCTACTGACAGNACCCAACTCTTGACCACCNCTAGTGATACCACCACCAGACATCTTGCTCATCATTTCTTTCTGAGCAGCATCGTCACCAAACATATTACCAAAGGAACCTTTCTCTTTGAAAGCAGCTCCAAANGTGACCATATTCAAGGCNTTTCTGACATCTTCACGAATCCTAGAATCAAACTTTGCTAGATTTTTTGCCTGCTTCTTTTTANCTTCTTCGCTTAGGAATGGATAACGAATCAGTTCAATTGCATATCTAAATGGAGCACCAACAACATCAAATAAAAATCCAAGTGTGCTCAGCATTGTATTNCCAAACCTTGCTGCTTGGTACATTCCCCAAGATAATGCTCTCCTAGGATCTACTGCCCACTTATCTTTGTGCTTTTCATAATTCTTTTTAGCGCCCCCTTCAAGTTCTCTACCCTTACCTCTAAGTTGGAATGCTCCCTCACCAATTGCAGAAGAAAGTAAACCTACACCACCAATAATTCCTGCTGCAGCACCTGCACCAATACTACCTGCCTTAGTTGCTGCTGTCTGAGCTCCTTTCTGCATCAATCTATCACCTGCTACCTCACCAATCGCATCAAAGATACCGCCCTTACCTCCAGCAGCAGTTGCAAATACAAGTGCGGTGATGACTTTCTCCATCGCACCTTCAAACATCTTGAATTTTTCTAGTGCGTCTTCACCACCAACATCTTTAACAAATTTAATCGTCTTAGTTCTTAAGTCATAAGCACCTTTCACAAANGTAGCGAANCCATCGACAAGTCCCATNCCAAAATTAGAAACCCAAGTTAAGACAGAATCAATCTTAGGTATGAGTTGTAAAAGATTGGGGAGATACTTGATCATCTTTATGGCGATGAATCCTATCAGAACTTTTCCAATAAAGTTCTTTACCCTATCAAGGAATCCAAGTTTAGGNCCCTTCAATAGTTTTTTACTATCCTTCTCTTCCTTGTCTTTAGGTTTTTCTAATCTNTCTTCTCTCTTTGCTCTAGTCTTCTTCTCTTCCTGAACTGCTGCTTTCTTCTTTTGCTTTTCGTAGAGTTTATTCTGAGCGCCAAGTAACTTCTCAATCTTAATGACTCTGGATTTGACAGACACAAGTCCCTTATGTCCACCACTTTCCCCACCTCCGCTACTGATTGACTTAGCAGATATCTTTTTTGTTTGCTGTTTGACCGCTGGTGCTGATGGTAGTAGTTTCATGTCTTAGAAAATACCCAGGATCTTAGAGTTTCTTGACTTATCCATAGAACTAAACGATGCATCAAAGTTAGGAATCTGTTCCTGCTCTCGCATTTCGCCAGAGGCATATCCATCACCACTAGTAGTTGTGGTTACTGGTGCTTGGAGTGCAACAGGAGTTCTAGATGGTGCTCCTGGAATGTTTACCTTCGCCTTGTTTGGTTTCAGTTGTGGGATGGGTTTCATAGACCCCTGAGTTCCCATCGTTGACTTACTACTTTGTTGCATATTATTAGCAACCATCATCATCATTGGTAAGACATTGTTGACACCAAAGATCATGTTATTGCCACCACCAAACATAGCACTATTAATGTTTGGAGAGAATACGCTAAGAGAGTTGCCTCCGAATGAAGCGTAAGTATTATTGCCTCCACTGACATTCAACTTGGGATTGATGGTTGGACTAGCAGACACCATATTCTTCTTGATTGAACCACCACCAATCTTTATGTTAGTATTGTTGACCGAAGATCCTCCACTAGATCCACCCATATTTACCTTAATGGATGACATGTCTCCAGCAAATGGTTGTCCTCCTACCTGAACTTTTTCACCATCTCCTGGTAATCTATTTCCGCCAATCAATCCACCTCCATGGGCCTTGATAACGTTCTGAACGATCTTAGGTCTGTTGTTACCACCGCCTGAAGCATTCATTGCCTCCAGGTTAGCAACACCATACTTTTTAACAGCACCTCTGCTCATAACAAACTCACCATCGGAGAGCATAGCAGGGACTTTATCAACTCCCTTCTCTCCGCTTACAAATCCACCAAGAGTTCCAAGGGTTCCTGATAAGGACTTGCCGAAGTTGCCGACCATCCCCATCATACCACCCATCATCTTACTGAAGACTCCGCCGCCACCACTGTAGTTGGCAGTAGGCACCTTAACATCAGGAAGATCATCACCCTTGAATACATCTTCAATTTTATTAGCAGCAAACATACCAGTGGCAACCGTGGCACCAGTCGTAAGAAGTCCTGTCAACAGTTTTCCTTTACCACCGCCAAGGAATCTTGCTAACCCAGCACCCTTACCACCTAATGCTTTAGCAGTTAATCCTGCTGCAGCCTTAACTAGGAGAACAGCACCTTTTGCTAACAGACCAATCAGACTACGAACAAATCCCCCAAGACCTGTTCCAAATAATAAGAATCCTGCTGCTAGTTTAGGCCAATGATCGCTTAAGAATTCACCAATGGCATTAAGTTTATCCTGATTCTTAGGATCAGCAAACCAGTCAAGGAAACTGATTAAGAATTTTCCTAAAAGGATCTTCATAAAGAAGTCTAAGATCCTTTGAATGATTCCTTTGACTGGTGCGACCATCTTCTCCGCACCTTCAACAATCTTTTTAAACCTACCTGCCTCAAGTTTCTCTTCTGCCTTACCTCTCTTATCTTGCTCCTGCTTCTTTCTCTTTGACTCAGCAGTATCTTTGATCAGAGTATTCTGCTCTTTCAATAACCCAATAATGTTGTCCAGAGACTTGATAATGTCTCCAATATAATCTTTCTCTTCTTCCTTTGCAGGAGGTAAAAGTTTTGGTGCAGTAATTCCACCCAGTTTCTTCATAGGACTGGTGGTTTGGATGTCCTGTGCCTTAATTTTTTTCTTCTTGACTTTGAATCTACCAGTCTTTCTCTTGACCTTCTTAAATTCTTCAGTCAGTATCTCTGTTTCTTCTGTAGGAATCTTACTATCTGCCATCCTACCAGCAGCCATCTTCTCTCTTAAGAGAGTTTTGTATGTAGCGTAGTCAATACCAATGGCATCATCAAGGCCAAGAAGGGTTAAGATTCTCTCGTCTATTTCCTCATCAACCATCTTCTCATCCGCATCCCCTTCATACACGGCAAGGGCAGATTCTTTCTTTGCCTCGTCGCGTATAGATTTTAGGAGATCGTCAAGATCAGGTGATGCCATTTGCTTGCTGCTGCTTTAGTTGTTCGTCTTCAAGGTGTTGCTGGAGTAACGCAACATAGATATCACGTTCCCAAGGCATCATATTTTCCACCTCTGTTAATGAGTATTTATGGTACTGCATCAAGGCGAAGTTTAATCTAAAGTATGACTCTAAGTCCATATGACTTAGACCTACCCGAAAAAACTTGCTAGTCCCTCAAGCACAACCTCACTCTCAACATTAGTCTTCGGATTCACTACCTTAATTGTATGAGAAAGTTTTGGCATAGTAGCATAAAACTTTTCAATCTCTTTGAACTGAGAAGAATTCATTGAGTCAATAAACTCACGTATCTCTTTCTTAGTACAATCAGATGCTGCCCATACTTCGTCAGCCGTGTAGATCGTATCAATACCAGAAGCGATCAATTCAAACGATTGATCCATCTCACTACCACCTTCCAGATCAAAGTTGTTCTTAATGAACTCATCCAATGATGGATACCTCATCTGCATCATAATCTCATTATCAAGTTTGATCTTATTGGTATGCTCATCGTTCTTCTGAACTTTGATATCATCCAAGTTAATCTCAACAGTCACTGGAGTAGATTCATCATCAGGACATACAATACCAACTTCAAGAACTTCGCCAACAGACTTGCCACGAATATTCAAGAAGAGGTATTCAATATCAAACGTAGGAAGTTGTTCTACTTTGATACCTCTGGTCAAGATGCAGTTCTTGATGACTGTCTTAATTGCTGTTGTGATCTGCTTAGTATCCTCACTCTCCAATGCGATCACAAGAACCTTCTCCTCTTTTACAAGGAAAGGTCTGTATTGGATTGTTTTTCCAGTTGAAGGCAACTCAAGTTCATAAGTTGGCGTAGCAATCTTTGGTAAAGGCATAATATCCTATAGAGTTATTTCAGTGTGATTATTTATTAGTGTATCAGAGGAATCCTCCACCTACGAACGGTAGTTGTCCACCATTAATAGATTGATTAAAGATACCATTTGGTGCCTGGAAGTTGGGGAATGATTCGCCATAGTCAATACCAGAATCAAAGTCAGTTGGGAATCCAAAGTTCTGAGAGTTGAATAATGCTTGTGACTCTGGAGTGAATGGGTTGGCAAGCATAGGAGTCTTAGCACCAGGAGCCTGATTGAGAATGTATCTAATGTATGACATAGAAACAGTGACCTTCAACAGGTCAGACGCATCATATGACACAGGCATTGATGATACTGAGATTGGATAACACCCAACAAAACTGTAACTCAGATTATTACTACCATAGTCTCTTTCATATTTTGTGATTGTCAGTCCACCATAATATTCCTCAGGGTATCTCATTCTATAAGCATAATTTCTAGAGCGAACGCTATTCTCACCAGCAATAGTTTCTGTAGAAATAAACTTCATCCACCCCTCAAAGAATCTGATTGGGAGATATGAATTTGGTGATGGTGGTTTGGGAAAGAATTTATCAACCTGTGATTGTCTACCCATGATACTATCAGGGGTAGGCACAGATTGATCCTGCATAACATAAAAAGTTAGATCGATACGATCATCAAACAGTCTACGATATGCGTGTCTCTCCGTTACACCAGTGTGGTCATTGTTAATCTCCGTTGTCGCAAGAGATGATCCTGGCAACACAGTTTCAGAACAACATAGATGTAAAAACTCTTTATCATATCCAGNGATACCATTATCTGCCTTGAACCTNCTCCAATTATAAGCACCACTAGCAGCACCAACACCACCTGCAGGTTCTTGGATGAACACATCAAAGTGGGAAGTTGTTGCAGGACGCAGCAGATTGGATTTAATATCATCTACTGATCTTCTTCTAGGTCTTGTTCCTGCCATCTATAAATAGATTTACATTATATATTATGTAGTAGAGATAATGGGAGAAACTTATAAAAGTAGATATTACCCATCATTCCCAAACAAGTATAAAGGCAACCCAAATAATATCATATGTCGTAGTAGTTGGGAACGCAGGTTCTGCAAGTGGTGTGATCTGAACGAAAACATTCTTCAGTGGGGTAGCGAAGAGTTTTCAATTCCATATATCTCTCCGATTGATAATAGAATTCATAAGTATTTCCCAGACTTCATCGTCAAACTAAGAGAGAGTAGTGGNAGAATTAGAACTTATGTGATTGAAGTCAAACCGAAGAAGCAGACACGTCCACCAAAACCTGGTAAAAGAAAAACAAAATCGTTTATCTATGAGACGATGGAGTATGCAAAGAACCAAGCAAANTGGAAAGCTGCTGAAGAGTTCTGTGCTGACAGAATGATTGAATTNAAGATTATAACCGAAGACGAACTAGGCATCAAGTAATGGATAGGGGATTCGAGATCAAAGATATGTTAGTTGGGAATGAATCTCCCGACGAAATAATGGATTTGATCAGAGATACCTTTGAGAGTGTATTAGTTCCTGAAGTTGGTGGATACTATACCTTTGTCTACAGTCCCAAGACTCCTGATCTACAGTATGATCAATATCCTCTGGTAGCAGTCACAGAACTCTTCTCTTGGGGATTCAGAGGTATCAACTATCACTGGGGCGAATANAGAAACTATGGATGGGGTGAAGTCGGTGCAAACTCTTTTCACCAGATATCTGATATGGAGATAAAGTCTGTAAGGTCCCTACCTTTTGCAAAATACCTGCTAAATAACTAAAAAACTGCAATGTCAGCATCTACTAAACCAGGTTGGAAATATAATAGCGACGGAAAACTCGAAGCTACATTCAGACAGAATGTGCTAAATTCAAATGGTGCCGGCAGTTTTAAGAATAATATAGTAGTAGTTGCTAACTCAACAACTGGTGGATATGATGCTTACTATGATAACCGCAGTCCCCTTGGAATTAGTTTTGGTAGAACTGCACTGTACAGTTTTAATCCAGAGACTGGAAGAATAACTCCATACGAAGATAATAGAGAGTTGTTTGATAGAGTATATCCTGGAGGAGTAACTGATCCGCAACTTCAGTCTATAAATAAATCTACAAAAGATGGTGTAATTTCAAATCTNGAATTAAATGCTACGAATCCAGTTGATCAAACAAATTTAAAAAAGATTAGAGAATTAGAAGGATATAAAACGCAAAATAATACATTACCAATATCAAAATCAGATAGCGAAACCGAATCACAAGGAACATCTGATACTGATGCTGAAGATCAAGGACAGACTGCAAACAACGAATACGATCAAGCAGAATCTGACACAGTTGGATCTCAGGTTGGCACTTTAACTGCTGTTCAGAGAACAGAATTTGCCCAAGCATTAACATACCCAGAAGACTTGGCGCAATCCTACCAAGACTATTTGAAAATTCAAATGGTAGAGTATAAACCAAGAGGATTTGCATCTGGAGAAGATTCTTTTACCTTACCATCAAGACCAAATATTGGAGAAGGCGGGCAAGTTCCTGAAGGTAGAAATATATTATCATCAATCTTTCTACCAATCCCAGGTGGCATCGGTGATAATAATGTTGCAAGTTGGTCGAAGGGTGATATGAGTCCAATCCAAGGACAGATCGCAAACCTCTCATATCAAGCAATGGCAGGTGATGGTCAAGGCATTAGAGAAACTGTGGGGCAGATGACAGATAAGGTACAAAACAACACTGCAGGTCTTAAAGCACTCGTCACTCAATCAATCATAAAAGAGTTAACAGGGGTAGACGTATTAAGAAGACAACAGGGTGCAGTCATAAACCAGAACTCAGAGTTATTGTTTGATGGTCCTGGTCTTAGGAGTTTTACATTCACATATAAGTTCTCTCCCAGAGGCGGTGCCGAAGCGCAGACAGTAAAGAAAATTATCAGAACCTTGAAGCAAGGTATGAGTGCAAAGAAAGCAAATAACTTTCTGTTTATTAAATCACCACATACATTCTTCTTAAGTTATCAACATCAAAATAAGATACACCCTTTCTTGAATAAATTTAAAGAGTGTGCTCTGACATCTTTAGGTGTCAACTATACACCTGATGGAAACTATGCAACATATTATGATGGATCGATGGTTTCGTATCAAGTTACTATGACATTCCAAGAAATAGAACCAATCTTCGATAATGATTATGGCAATGGTTACAACAACATAGGATTCTAAAATGGGTTACTTCAATTACGTTCCAGATTTCAATTACGTTGATAGAAACGAAGGGTCACAACTTGGTGACTATACAAGAGTCAAGAATTTATTCAGAAGAATTAAACTGAGAGAGGATGTCTTTCAAGACATTACTCTGTTTGAAAAATATAGTATCCGTGGAGATGATCGTCCTGATAATGTTGCCAACTTAGTCTATGGAGACCCACAATTAGATTGGTTGGTTCTTATTTCAAATAATATTGTCAACATTCAGACTGAGTGGCCTATACCACAACTTTCTTTTGATGCTTTCTTGCTTGATAAGTATGGAACTTATGAAAAATTGAATGCTGTCCATCACTATGAAACCAAGAAGGTTCTGAATAGTGATGGTGTTACTATTGTTCCAGCAGGTCTTACTATCAAACAAGGATCAACATATAGTTACTATGACATTAGTGGAGATATAACTGTAACCACTGAAGACTTTACTACTCCAGTAACAAACAAAGAATATGAAGAAAGAATAGAAGAAGAAAAAAGAAATATCTATCTACTTAAACCAATCTATCTTCCAGTTATCCTCGATAATATTGAAGCAGATATGGCATACAAAAAAGGTTCCTCTGATTACATCAGCGGAACCTTGAAGTCGTCGGATAATATTAGACTTACTACTTAAACAATAGATTGAAGTATGCTGCCACCACTAATAAAGTGAGGCAGATNTGATTNTACTTCACTCNTCAGCAAGTTTCTGGAAGTANGANAGTGCNTCATCNTCNTCNNCATCAGNCTTGGTAGGACTCAGNTTGTTGAGTTCTTCCTTCATGNTTGNGAGGNANNGGNTTGATGTCACGGNNGTTGAANTCNGGNGTNNAANNACCNCGANTGTTGTCNTCNTCAGCAGTNTCTTCNTCNTAGCGAGCAGGTGCTTGCTTCTGACCCAGAACCATCTTCAGACGCTTCTCAAGATCCTCATAGGACTTGAACTGATCAGNNGCAACCAGTGCCTGCAGNGAATACTGCTTCTTCCACAGTGCCTCAAGGGCATCGTCATCATCAAGGAGAGGGGAAGGTGCTGCGAACTCTGAAGAGTCA
>NZAU01000043.1 GCA_002686215.1 Candidatus Woesearchaeota archaeon | reverse complement strand
CGATCCGAGTAAAGACTCTTGGAGTGTCAGCGACAGATGCTGCTGCTAATACTTGGATTTTAAACGCTGCAACTACCTATAAGGTAGAAGAGATCGAAAAGATCAACTCACAGAACTATAGATATAAGGTTACTCTCGATAATCCCCACATTTTTAGAATTGGGGACACCATTACCATAACTGGTAGCAACTATAAAGGATCTTCTAAGGTATATTCCGTAAATAGTGCTACTCAGGTTACAATTGGTGATCAGGGCAATATTGATAGTGTTACTGCTGCTTCTCTGAGAATTAGAAAGAATATTGGAAAGGGAAATGCAACCAACTATGATATTGATCATATTGCTGCAAACGTTCAGAACGTATATAAAAAAGGAACTTCTACTCTAGTCGCTTCTTCCTCAATTCCAAATTTCTGGGGAGATGAACTTGGGTTAAAAAATACTCAGATCAAATTTAGCGGAACCTTCCCTCCAACAGGAACTGCAAAAACGGATACGTTCAAAATCATATCTAGTGGTGACCACGGTTTTTACACTGGACAAGCAGTTTATTACAAACCACAGGTTACTACTACAACTAGAACTGATATTGATGGCAATACTATTACTACTGAGGTCACCCAGACTGGTATTGCTGATGAAGGAATTTATTTTGTAAAGAGACTTCCAGACACTACTACTATTAAGTTAGCCCAGAGTAAGTCACAACTTTTTGAGGAGGATTATGTTGAAACTGAACCAATTACAGTAACTGACAATACTATTGAACTATTTGTTAACAGAGATAAGACTTTAGATAATCAAAAACTGTTTAGAGAGATTCCTGGTCAGAATAACGATCTAAATGCAACTGTTACTGAACCTGGAACTAAGAATGCTATTCTCCTGAACGGTGTTGAGGTTCTTAACTATAAGTCTCTTGATGGACTTAACTACGGAAGACTTGAGTCAATTAGTGTAGACAATTCTGGAAGTGGATATGACGTTATCACTCCACCAAATTTAGTAATTAGTGACAATACTGGAGTTGGTGCTACTGCCAACGCAATCGTTAGTGGATCTTTTCAAAGAATAGATCTTGAATATGGAGGATTTGACTATCTTGAGGATCCTGTAATTGAAATTAGTGGTGGAAATGGAAAAGGTGCCAGAGCATTTGCTAACACTGGTTTAGTTGAACATATTGCGAATTTTGGTTCTGCTGAAGTTGATGGTCTTGTAACAATTGCCTCTACATCAGCAATTGGTTTCTCAACGTATCACAAGTTCAGAAATTATGAGAAAGTAATCTATAAATCTAACGATCAACCTGGAATTGTTGGCCTAACAACGGGCGCATATTATTATGTTAATGTGCAGAACTCTACAAATGTAAAATTACACAATACGATAGATGATGCTGTTGCTGGTATCAATACAGTAACCTTCACTGGATATGGTGAGGGTAGACATTCCCTCCAAGCAACCGATCTTAAGAGAGTTGTTTCATCGATTGAAATACAGTCCCCTGGAACTGGATATCAAAATAGAAAAACAACTGTTGTTGGATTGTCAACTGCTTTAAATGAGATTGCAATTGTATCTCACGGATATTCCTCCGGAGAAAAAATTCGTTATATTGCAGATTCTACTCCAATTGGCGGTTTAACTAATGGAACTGAATACTATGTAACTGTTCTTGATGAAGATCATATTAAGTTGTCTNCTGNAGGACCNGAATCNGANAGAGAACTGTTCTATAGAACNAAGCAATACGTAGATGTTACGACTCCCTTTTTGTTGGATAGANCTCAAATCCAACTGGACCCACAGGAAGGAAAACATCATTTNAACTATCCNGNCATTACNGCAACTGTTGTAGGTAAGATTGGTATTTCTTCTGTTGGATCAGAAACTTTCCAAGCAAGAGTATCTCCAATTGTAAGAGGAAATATTGAAGCANTCAACCTTGNGAAGAGAGGTGTTGGTTACGGATCTTCNGAAGTTCTGAATTATNTTAGAGAACCAGAAATTACTATTCAGGTCGGATCCGATGTGCAACTAACTCCTNTCGTTTCAAATGGAAANGTTGTTCAGGTAATTGTTCAGAATGGTGGTAAGAACATTAACACNCTTCCCAAATTGAACGTANTTTCAGATTCTGGTNANGGNTGNGTGTTAACNCCTGTTATATCNGGNGGAAGAGTANCNTCTGTNAANGTTATTGGTGGTGGATTTGGTTATGAANTTGGAGATGTTTCCATTGAGGTNGTATATCCTGGAAGTGNAGCATCNTTAAGAACTCAGATTCAANGATGGACNGTAAANGAATANCAAAGNAATNTTNNCAACNTTACCANNGANGACACTTTCCTTGANGTNGGTCTTAANGAANANTNNGGTCTTCANGGAGTCAANNTATACGCTCCAAGAAATTTAAGAAAACTTGTNTATCAAAATGCACAGGATGGAACAGTTTTATATAATAGTCCNGATCTTGCTCTTGATAATGGNGTAGAAAAANTTACTTCTAAGAATCACTCGCCAATTATTGGNTGGGCNTATGATGGAAATCCAATTTATGGACCTTTTGGNTATCTNAANAAGAATGGTGGTGTTGTANCCCAGATGAAGTCTGGTTATAAGTTGNATTTNNAGNACANCAGNCCTCCAACTTCAGAATTCCCAGANGGATTTTTTGTAGAAGACTATGAGCACATTTCNTCTNCTAGTGANGANGTTCTTGATGANAACAATGGAAGATTTTGTATAACTCCAGANTTTCCAAAAGGAACNTANGCATANTTNACANCANTTTCTGANGTNCCNGAAACTCAAGGNNTATTNAANGGNTTTAAAACNCCACAATTNCCATANTTNNTTGGTAAGTGNTTATATTCNAAACCTNCNAACTTAAANTATCTCAANTCGTCAAATCATGACGATTANATGGTTGANGANTATAANTGGATAAGAAANACCAAATACTANAANCTTGAAGANACTGACTCTTCNTACAGTTATATTGAAAGACCATTNAAGATGGTCAANAANCAATTATCTAAAGTAACNTTTGCTTCNCCTGGNGGNATTACNNANGTTGGNATTTTNACAGGTGGAACAAACTANAAAGTNAATGANGCNCTTGTTTTAGAAGATNNTGATGTCAGAGGTTTCAACGCANAGATTGTAGTATCCAAAGTTGGTGGTAAGCAAGTATCAANTATNAGTTGTGCAACAACNAGTATNGATTCTATTGANGTCNTGCCNNCAGGNAAAACTGGAGAATACTTATTCTATGCAGANTCCCCACANGGTCTTTTAAANNAAGAACTAGTNTCTATNTCTGGANTNAGCACAACAGCAGTTANTCTGTCTGGACGAGTANAATATTGGTGTTACCACTTCAACTTTAGTTTTGAGAGCAGGAGTTGGAACNACTGGNGCTACAGGANTAACAACTTACTTTGACATNTATGGTGTTGGTATTGATAANATCAAAGAGAATGATGTCTTTAANGTTGAAGACGAAAAAGTAAAAGTTCTGAATATTGATAAGNTATCTTCTAGAATTAGAGTTCTGAGAGAAGTTCTTGGAACNTCTGGNGCTGCACACACTGCAACCACTATCTTCTATGAAGAACCTAGAAAGTTCACTGCAAATGTTGGATTCAATACCACGTTTGACTTTGTAATCAATAAGGAACTGTATTTTGAACCACAGAATACCTTAGCACTTGGCATGAGTGCTGGAGTTGGCATTGGAACTACTATTACCTTCGTCAACCCTGGATCTGGCGTAACTAACGTCTTCCTCCCAACACAGACGCTATACCTGCCAAGCCACGGTCTTAAAACAGGTGATGAGTTAATCTACAAACTCAACAGTCAAGATGAGGCTATTGGAGTTTCCACTGCTGGCGTATCAACCTTTGCTCTTGCCGATCAACAGAAATTATTTGTCGCTAAGATTAGCGAAGATCAGATTGGCGTTTCTACCGTCAGAGTCGGTCTTAATTCTACTGGAACTTTTGCAGGAATTGGATCAACGAATGCCCACCAAGGACTTCTGTTCTTCACTGGATTTGGCCAGGGAGACAATCATAGTTTTGTAACTAACTATCCCGATGTAATTTCAGTTTCTCAATTTAAGAACACTGTCACGGTCTCTACTGCTTCAACTCATGGTCTGGTTGTTCTTGATAATGTTTATGTTGATGTAAGACCTTCAATTACTACGTCATTTGCAGTTTCTTATAATGAGTTCAACCAGAGAATTATCATTGATAAAAAAGACGTTGTTGCAGGTTCAATTGATGTAACCTCTAACGAAATTACGATTCCTGATCATGGATATCGATTAGGACAGTCTCTGATTTATACTGCTTCGTCTCCTGCTGGTGGATTAACTGATGAAAAAGTTTACTACGCAGTTATTGTCAACAAAGATAAGATCAAACTGTCAGAATCTCAGTTTGATGCTTTAAGTTCTGTTCCTACAATTGTTGATATCACTAGTGCAACTGATTCTTCATTCTCTCCAATCAACCCACCAATTAAAGTATACAAAGATTCTACTGTTGAGTTTGATCTGTCTGATTCTTCTCTGACTTATACTAGAAACTCTATTTCATATCCAGCATTCAAGTTTGTATTATATACTGACTCTAATTTTGATACTGAGTTTGATAAGACTGCATCTGATGAAGACTTTGAAGTTCTGACCACAGGAACAGTAGGGGTTGATGGAAAAGTTACCCTGAAGACTAGTAACAAAATTCCAAAGACTCTGTTCTATAAGTTAAAACCAATTTCTGAGGATCAACTTCCAAAATCTAAAGAAAATGTTGTTTGTGATCCCGAAGTAATCGGATATAATCAACTTCAAGTTCTTGACAGTCAATATTCTGGAAAACAGACTGTATCGATTTCCTCCCCAACGTCATTTAGATATGAAATCAATTCAGTTCCAGAGACTCTTTCATATGACTCAACCACCGCAATTATAAACTATTCAACCGACTCTTCCACTGGAATCGGTTCAGTTACTGAATTAAAGATTACTAACCCTGGAGCAAATTATTATAATCTTCCATCAATTGCATCCGTAACCAGTGGAATTGGTTCTAATGCAGTCTTCCAAATTGAAAGTACTAATATTGGTGCTATTAAGAAGACAAAACTTAGAGACATTGGATTTGACTATCCATTTGACAAGACTCTTAAACCTGCAGCAAAACTCCCTGAAATTGTAAAGATTAACTCTCTTGCAATTCTTGATACCGTTGGAGTCACTTCCTATGGATATGGTTATGGCTCTATCGAACCTAAGATTATTCTTCTTGATGGTGAGACTGGAGATAAGAAAGAAGAAGTTGATCTGAGATTTAGTTTTGGATCAAATCAACTCCAAATCGTAAGCAATACTTTTGGAATCAATCAGGTAACTCCGACACTTCTCCCAACCAATAATACCAATGGTATGGGGATTGGCACCATAACGTATGATTCTAGTTCTAAAGATGTTACTGTAACTCTGTCATCTGGAATCACAACTGTTGGAGCATTCCCATTTGCAGTTGGTGATGAGATTATGATTGAAAGCACCAGCGTTGGTATTGCATCAACTAATCCACAAGGTGTAGTTGAAATTGTTGATACTGGTAAGGGATATAACAGTGAAAATTACGACTATAAGTTATTCGTTGTTTCTGGAGTTCAGGAGAACATTGGTGGTATCGGTATTGTAACCTTCAGTCTGGATGGATATATTCCTACGGGAGAATCTCCAGGAACTTTCAGTCCAACTAGATCTGCTGGAAGAATTATTCCTAAGAAGCATTTCCCAATTTTTGATGCTGTATTAACCACCACAGATTTTGTTGCTGGAGAAGATCTTATCACTCTGGAAAATGAAAAGGATACTGGAGTTGTTGAAAGATGGAATAACCAGAATGGTTATCTAAAGATTGATACTTTCCGCAACTTTACTGTGGGAAATACTGTTGAAGGTCAATCTTCTAGAACAAGAGGTGTCATTGCCTCTATCATTTCTTCTGATTCNGAGTATGACCTTGAATCGACTTCCAGGGTAGAATCTGGATGGGAGGATATCACTGGATTCTTGAATGATACTAGACAGGTCATTCAAGATAGCGACTATTATCAAAGATTCTCTTACTCTGTCAGATCTAAAGTTGATTTAGAAACCTGGGATGAGGTTGTCGGTTCACTTAACCACACTTCAGGATTCAAGAGATTCTCTGACCTGATTATTGAAAATACTCCAGACATAAACCCAGTTGTTGGATTGGGCACTACACAATCTCACTTTGATTCGGTTATTGATTTTATCGGTTATCCCGATGTAAACTGTGTAGATAATTTTGACCTTGTAACTGAGAACAATAAGGGATNATTCTCTGATAAGATTTTCTTCAANAATAGAATTTTAACTGATTATGAAGAGTCTNTTGGCAATAGAGTTNTAAATGTTGACAANGTTGCTGGTCAGTTCAATAGNAATCCTAGACCAACTAAGTTTAGTGANNTTGCTCGTTGGCCTATCGCAGANGCATGTGGTCATAAGTTTGTAACTTATATTCAAGACCCAGACGTAACTGCGGAATCTCAGATTCAAATGGTTACGGTCCTTCATGATAAGCAAGGTGCTGGATTTATTAACCAGTATGCAATTACATCAACTGAAATCGAATTGGGTTCCTTTGACTATAACCTTGACGGAAATGAAGGTGTTCTTCAATTCTTCCCCAATAAGTTTGAGATCAATCCATATAATGTATTCACTCTTTCTTATAATATCGGTGCTGCAGTGACTAGTACTGATACTCAGACTCTTGGCGGCGCTGTAAAGATTACTTCTAGTAGTCAGAACGTTCCTTCTGCTTCAGCAACTACTATTGTTAGTATTGCTAATACATATACCGCTGCAAAGATTCTTGTTCTTACTAAAACCCTTGATGATCAGTTTGAATATGATGAACTTAACCTGATTAGTGATGGAACAACCGTAGATGTAGTTGAATATGGAGAACTGTCCTCTATCAACCAAGAAGCTTGGTCTGGTGGATATAGTGGACTCGGAACATATAATGCATATATTGATGGTAGCAATATCAAGGTTGATTTCACCTCAAACGTATCTGTTGCCTCCTCTGTCAATACAATAATCGTTGGTCTCTCAAGTGCAGGAACTGGTATTGGTTCAGAAGGTCTTACTGACGCAGAAATTGGTGCTCTGCCAACTTCAATCGCATCTAGCGGTTCTCCAACTGCAAATGCGATTGCAGAATATGCTAATGCTACTTACAATGCTGCATATTGTATTGTTCAAGTATCCGACCCAGACAATGATCATCACATGATGACAGAATTGCTGGTAGCCGACAAACCAGAATTCAATGAAACTTATATTTCAGAGTTTGGTACAATTGTTAGTAATACTGCTCCAGCAGCAGGTCTTGGAACTTTTGGTGCTGCAGTAGTCGGTGACGTTGTTAGAATTACGTTTACTCCTAACGAAAACATCAACACCGAAATTAAGACCTACTACAATTACATGAAGTTCGTTGATGATGGATCCGATTCTGTCAAGATTGACCTCACCAATGCATATATCGATACTCAATATGGTTCATATGCTGGAACAAATGTAGATATCAAGAGGGCATTCAATATTAAGTATGGTGGATATCAGGTATTTGAAAGATATATTGATGCTAGTGACGAAGATGTAATTGGATCAGCTGCTGGATTAGAGACGCCAAATGCAATCACCATTCCAAACCACTTCTTTGTTAGTGGTGAGCAACTGACTTACAGCACTCCAGGTGCTGGAACAACCGAAAATATTAGTATTGGAACAACAAATATTTCTGGTATTGGTAATACTACTAAACTTCCAGAGACTGTTTTTGCTATTAAGGTTGATGCGAATAAGATCAGACTTACAGATACCGCTGAAAAGGCATTGGCAGCAGTTCCAACTGATTACTTTGGCATTACTTCTGTTGGCATTGGAACTTCCCATACCTTCACTTCAACTGATCAGAACACCAAGTGTTTGATTGCAATTGACAACTATATCCAGTCTCCTGTTGTTGCGACGGCGCTTACAACTTCCCTGAGCGATCAATTATTCTCAAGTCAAGGCAATATGTTCCTGTCTGGAATTGGTTCCATTTCTGGAGGAGATCTTCTTCAGATTGGTGATGAAATCATGAAGGTTCAATCTGTTGGTGTTGGTTCTACCAACGCAGTAAGGGTTCAGAGAGCATGGCTTGGAACAAGAAGAGCGGGATATAGCACTGGCGCTCTTGTAACCAAAGTTCAAGGTAACTATAACATTGTCAACAATACTCTGAACTTTGTTGAGGCACCATACGGCAATATTCCTATTGGTTCAACAACAAATCCACCTGATGAAAGAGATTGGACTGGTATTAGTACAAGTTCTACTTTCCAAGGAAGAGTATTCATTAGATCTGGAACTCCAGGATCTTCGACTAAGACCTATGGAACTAACTATCTCTTCGACGACTTCTCTGATCAGTTTAACGGAACTAATGATACGTTTGCACTGAAGTCTTCTGGATCAAATGTCACTGGATTTGAGGATGACAACGCTGTCCTTTTGATCAATGATATTATTCAAATTCCTGGACTGAACCAGAACTTTACTCTTGCAGAGCAAGCAGGCATTACTTCTGCGGTCTTTGTCAATGATGGTCAGACTATTACCAATGATGTAAACTCTTCTAACCTCCCTATCGGCGGAGTTATTGTTTCTGTCGGTTCTTCTGAAGGATTTGGATATCAACCACTAGTTTCTGCAGGTGGCACGGCAACAGTTTCTGCTGCTGGAACTATCTCTGCAATTTCTATCGGTAATACTGGTTCTGGATACAGAGCATCTACCCAATATGATGTTCTCACTAGTGTTGCAACAACTGTTGCTGCTGGAGCAACTGTAATTACCATAAATGATCAGAACAGCGTATTTAAGTATCTTGAATTCAACGCTGGCGCGGCATCTTCCATTGGAGTTGGAACATTCTTTAGCAGACCTGCTCCAATCATATCTGTTGGTACGACTTCGGTCAACATTGGAATTGGAAGCACGGCTTCCTCTGAAATTCCTGCTGGAACTTCAGTTCTGGTCAGAGTATTCAATCCTTCAACTGGTATTGTTAGAGTTGGCGTTGCAAGCAGTGCCGTTGGTATTGCTACCGTAACTCATATCGGTGTTGCTACGATCAGTGCTGGAAATCTGTTAGATACAGTCCACGTAACTAGCGTTGGTAGTGGATACACAAGTTCTGATCTCCCAGAAGTTGTCATTGAAGATCCACTGCCATATACCAATATTCCTCTCATCTATCAAACTGATGGTCTTGCAGAAGCTTCGACTGGAGTTGGTACTCAGGCAAAAGTTGATATTAATGTTGGATTTGGTTCTGACATTATTGATTTTGAAATCAGCAATACTGGATTCGGATATGGTATAAATCAAAATCTGACCATTCCTACTGGAGGACCAACTGGCATTCCTACGGATCCAACACTTGGCGGTGACTTTGAAAGATTTACTATTAATGTTGAAAAGATCTACTCTGATAAGTTTGCTGGTTGGTCTCTTGGACAACTCCGAACCATGGATAATTTTGATGATGAGTTTGACGGACAGAAAACTGACTTCCAACTTAAACTTGATGGCACTATTACTTCTATTATTGCCGCTAAGGGATCACCAATTGTTGTTCAAGATGTCTTGATTGTCCTGGTCAATAACATTCTCCAAGTTCCTGGAGAAGGTTACATCTTCAGCGGAGGAAGCACGATTATATTCCCAGAACCACCAAAATCTGGTGATACTGTAGATATCTTGTTCTACAGAGGAAATGGTGCTGTTGACGTTAAGTCTGTTGATATTCTTGAAACCGTTAAAAAAGGTGATACTTTAGATATTAACTATGATCCACTAAATCAAAGTGCATACTTTGATGAGGAACAAAGACTTACATATAGTGTTGATTCTACTGATCAAGTAACTACGAACGCATATTATGGTCCAGGTCTTGCCAATGACATTAATATGGAAAGACCAATCACCTGGTGTAAGCAGACTGTAGATAAGATTATCAATGGTGAAAGAGTTGCCAAAGATAGAACTCAATATAAGGCAAACGTATTCCCAACAACAAATGTCATTCAGACTGTTGGGGTTGGATCTACGACCATCTATGTTGAAAACGTCCAAGTCTTGTTCAACCAAGATAATGAAAGTGGAACGTCACTCTCCTTCCAGAAAGACGTTACGTTGGTCTCGCAAGACGCAAGAGTAGGAGCATCTGCTACCGCTGTTGTTGGATCTGCTGGAACGATTACTTCTATCGTAATCTCTGACGGTGGATCTGGTTATTCTTCCGCGCCTGTTGTTATTATCGAGAACCCAGTTGGTCTCGGAACAACCATGCGACAGACTGCAACCGCAACTATCGCTTCTGGTTCTGTAGACGCTATCACTCTTGGAACTGCCAAGACTGGATATTCGCAATCCAATCCTCCTGTGGTTCTTATCGAGTCTCCCGCACTTCTTGCAGAAAGACTCAACGCAGGAATCACTTATAGCGGAGACTTTGGAACTATCGTTGGCGTAACCACAACTACTGTTGGTGTTGCAACTGGACTTGTCTTTGAACTGTTTATTCCAAATAATTCTGCACTCAAGGACGCTACGCTCGTAGGAACTGCAATTACTGTTAGCAGTCTTGCTGCTGGTGACTTCTTCACTGTCAGCAACTCCAATATCGGTCTTGGTGTTACTTCACTGAAACCTGGCGGAGCAGTCGCAGTTGGTGTTGGAACCACTTGTATCGATAATGTTTATGAGGTTGTCTCTGCGGCAACTGCACAGAAGACTCTCCCTGGAGTTGGTTCAACAACGATTAACAAAGTCACAGTAAGTGTTCTGAGTTACAATGGTTACGACTTCTCTGCAGTTGGCGTCAATACTTATTTTGGCAATTATAGTTTTGGTAAGATTCAAACTACTGGAAGAACTTCTACTTCGGCATTCAACTTCTATAACTCAAACGGAGTTACTGGAATTCAAACTTCTGCAGTTGTCAGAAGAACAATTCCATTGAGAATCACAAACTATGATGTGTAACAACTAAATAAATTCTAGTTATCAAACCCCTAATAAATAAGTAAAAAACCCAGCAAAATGGCCGCAATAATTACTGATCAAATTAGAATCTTGAATGCAAGGAACTTCTTGAGTGGCATTACCACGACGGGTAGTTCCTACTATTCTTTTATTGGATTGCCTAATGCTACTGACATTTCTTCTGTTTGGGATAATGATCCACCAGCACCAGTAGATAACTTTGATAATGAAAATCAGATCTGGGATACCATGATCGGATTGAAAAAAATCACTTCTAGTGATACAAGACTGGTTGTTCCCAAAATCGAGTGGAGATCTGGTAATACATTTGACATGTATCGCCACGATTACAGCACTTCAAATGCCGCAAAGGTATCTGGTGCAACGAATCTCTACGGTGCGTCTTTCTATGTAATGAATAGCGACTACAGAGTTTATGTCTGTCTTGAGAATGGAACGACTCCAGAAACTCCAAACGGAGCACCATCTCTGGATGAACCAACTTTTGTTGATCTGGAACCAAGAGCGGCTGGTGCCAGTGGTGACGGTTATATTTGGAAGTATCTCTATACGATTGCTCCTGGAGATATTGTCAAGTTCGATTCTACTAATTACATTCCTGTTCCTGGAGATTGGGGGGATTCAACCACTAACGCTGCTGTCCGCGACAATGCAGTGGACGGATCAATTAAGACTGTAGTTATCAAAAACAGAGGTGTTGCACTGGGAACTGCAAATGCCGTTTACACTAATGTTCCTATTAAAGGCAGTGGAACTGGTGCAGANTGTACNATNACNATGAATGCNGATTCTCANNTNNNATCNGTNGTNGTTTCTNNTCAGGGATCNGGNTATACNTNNGGAAATGTTGANTTAGTTGCTGGNGGNGTTCCNNNNGGAACNACAAGACCANNTNTTGANGTTNTNATNTCTCCACAAGGNGGNCATGGTGCNGANATCTANAGAGAACTNGGAGCAAANAATGTTCTCATGTACTCTAGATTTNANAATGATATTCAAAACCCAGANTTNATCNNTGGNAANCAGATCGCAAGAGTTGGTATCGTANANNNACCAAATACTTTNGGNACTANNACACCANTNTCTTNNNANAAAGCAAGTGCNNTNNNNGNNCTNAGATTGACTGGAANTGGNTANAGTNNTGCNACTTNTGANGCGGANTCNTTNGTNACNCANACNGTNGNNACNGGNATCAACTGCTGTTGCNAGAGTNGTNAGTTANGATCAGTCTACTGGAGTCNTGAAAGTATGGCAAGANNNATCNCAATCTGGNTTTAANACTGTNGGNGCAGCNATTACNAATCCACANTATGGATTTGANCANGNNGACTTTACNGCATCNCCNACTGGNGATGGTTCNNTNANANTNANTGGTGGNTCNGTNGCTGAAGGATTGNCNATTGACAGCACTTTTACGGGTGTATCAACCGTAATAAATAATAGGACCTACTACCTTGGTCAATCATTTACTAATGGNATTGCGAACCCTGANGTTGCAAAATACTCAGGCAACATAATCTATGTTGACAATAGACCATCTGTGACTAGATCAACTAATCAAAAAGAAGACATCAAGGTTATATTACAATTCTAATAAGGAATTATGTCGCAAATCACCGATCTCAACGTTGCCCCATATTATGACGATTTTGATCCTACGGACAACTATCATAGAGTATTGTTCAAACCTGGATATCCTGTCCAGGCAAGAGAATTAACAACACTCCAATCGATTCTACAGAATCAGATTGAAAGATTTGGGCAGCACTTTTTTAAAGAGGGTGCTAAAGTAATTCCTGGTAATACTGCATACAGTAGAAATTATTTTGCAGTAGAACTGAATACAACTCATCAAGGTGTCCCAATTGATGCATATCTTGATCAGTTAATCGGTTTGAAAATAACTGGAAGAACTTCTGGTGTTACTGCAGTTGTTCAAAGTTATATCTCGTCTTTAGATTCTGAAAGAGGTAATCCAACTCTTTATTTGAACTATTTGGGATCAAACACCCAGAACAATGAGACTCAAGTATTTGCTAACGGAGAAATTCTTTCTGCGGAAGGAAATATTGTCAGTGGTCTTTTGGGTAATGAAATTATCGCTAGTGGAGAGGCATTTGCTTCAACCATTGCTGAAGATGCAACCTCAACTGGTTCTGCATTTTCAATCTCCAATGGTGTATATTTCATCAGAGGACAGTTTGTTAATGTTGATGACGAAACTCTGATTCTCGACCAATACACTAATAGCCCTTCTTATAGAATTGGTCTCTTTATTAATGAGGAAATTGTTACCTCTGATCAGGATGAAACCCTGACTGATAATTCTCAGGGATTTAATAACTATTCTGCTCCTGGCGCAGATAGACTTAAAGTCGATGTTTTTCTGTTCAAAAAAGCACTCACTGACTATAATGACGAAAATTTTGTAGAACTTGCTGTTGTTGAAGATGGCATTTTAAGAGTTAACAGAACAACTTCTGAATATTCAGTCATTAATCATGAGCTTGCAAGAAGAACTCATGATGAGTCTGGAAATTACTATGTAAAACCATTTGTTGTTACTCCAATAGACTCTCTTAATGACGGCGAAGGAAATAGAGGTCTTTTAGCAGCAGATCAAGTTACTCCAGGCGGATCTGTACCTTCTGACGATTTAGCACTGTATCAAATCTCTCCAGGAAAAGCATACGTCAAGGGATACGAGATTGAGACTGTAGGAACCACGGTTCTTGATGCACCAAAACCAAGAACAACTAAGACAGTTAATAATCGATCAATTTTTTACAATACTGGTGCGACTCTGAACTTGAATAGAGTATATGGAGCTCCTCTGGTTGGTTCTGGTAATACATATGTTCTTAGTCTGAGAGACGAAAGAGTTGGTTCGGTTGATGGTGCAGTTGGTGCCGCCCAAACAGAACCNGCNGGTGCTGANATNGGTGTTGCAAGAGTNTATGACTTCAGACTTGAGTCTGGTTCATATAGCACNTCTAATGGNGATNNTAATCAGTGGGATATTTCCTTATTTGATGTACAGACANTAACTAAAATTACTCTGAATGAAAATACTACATTAACTNCACCAGTATTTGTTGAAGGAACAAACAGTGGAGCNACTGGTTTCCTGAAGAATAGTATTTCTGATACTAANGTNATTGAACTCTATGAAACNTCTGGAGAGTTCACTAGATTTGAAGGATTTAAATTTGATGGCATTGACAATGGTAGAGTTGCTACAGCGATTACTGCATATGGCATCGGTGATGTTCAGTCAGTATATGGTAAAGTTGGCGTAGGAACAACTTTTGCTGCAGACGTTATTCCTTCTACTCAAGCAACCATCGG
>NZAU01000042.1 GCA_002686215.1 Candidatus Woesearchaeota archaeon | reverse complement strand
AGAAGAACTTTTGATGAGTCTGGTAACTATACCACTCGTCCTTTTCAATTTGACATCAGAGAAGCAGTTGACAACTCTGTGAAGACAAAAGAGTTTGATGGAGTATATGCAGCTGGGGGGACTACTGATGATGGTGCAACTGCATCTGAGGATTTACTTCAAGTCGCAGTAACACCAGGCAAGGCATATGTTCAAGGTTATGAGATAGAAAAAACTGCATTAACATTCAAAGACGTAAAAAAGGCAAGAGATTTCGATACAATAAATGCTGGAGTTACAAACTTAGAAATAGGAAACTTCACAAGAATAACTAACGTATATGGAACTCCAGATATAGGAGATATATCTGGTGAAACAACACCTTACAAACAGTTACAACTATTTGAATTGCCAACATCAACTAGAGGTTCTACAACTGGAATGGGTAGGAACATAGGTGTTGCAAGAGCAAGAGCATTTGAGTTTCTTCAAGGAGTTGTAGGTGCCACAGCTGCAGAATACAAATTATTTTTATTTGATATACAAATGTTTACTAGACTCACATTAAATGATACTCCAAGTCCACTTCTTACTGCAACACACTCAACTGGTGTTCAGTTAAAAGGTGCAACATCTAATGCAACAGGATTTCTATTTAGTACAGAAACAAGTGATGCTGGTAAAGCTGCAGCTACTATAAACCTCGTAAATGTAAAGGGTACATTCACAGATGGTGAAAAAATAATCGCATCTGATAGTGCAGAAACAGGTAAACTTATTGAGAACTCCTCAGACGCAGATTTAACAGTTTCTTCATCAATAAAATTTAAGTTTGAGGATGCAAAAGGTATTTTCATGGATGATGATGATGCTGGTCAAGATTTCACTGCTGACATATCTGAAAATAAAAGAGGAACAACATCTTTCGTGAGGCAAGAAGACGGAGATGGAGACTTTATCTTAGGTGAACTTGGTTCAGACTTTGATAGAGTTGAGTTAGAAGTTGTAAGATCTGGTTCTTTACAACAACCAGAGAAGAATCAAGCCATTGTTAGAATGCCTAAACAAATAATTAAAACATTATTAACAGACAGTAATGCTGGTGCGAGTGACTCTCAGATAACAATAAGAAAACAGTTTGTAGGAACAACAAACGCTTCTGGTGCAGTTTCATTTTCTGCTGGTGCGAATGAAACTTTTGTGAGTTTTGCAAGTGCAGACTACTCATTATCAATACTAACTGCTGGTGGTGGAACTGGTTCTCAAGGTGATCTCGTAGATATAACAAGCACTATATCTGGAACAGGTAGCACAACAGTCACGATTACAGATGCGTCTATATTAGGTTCGTCTGCGAAAGTAAAATTCATTGGAACAGTTTTAAAGACATCAGTAAGTCCAAGATTAAAAACAACAAATCTTTTGAAACAAGTCAAGGTTCTCGCAAGTGATGATGATGGTGCATATGGTGTAAGAGCAGACGATAAGGAAATATCTCTAGGTCGGGCAGATGTTTTTAGATTGCAGGCAGTCTATGACTCTGAGGATACAAGTGCAGATGCATCTACTCCATCCATGACAATAACAGATGTGGTTGGAACATTTCAACGAGGTGAAAAAATAGTCGGTGGAACTACCAACGCAAAAGGTAGAATATTATCTGTGACATCACCTCTATCATATTCTCTAAATGGTACGTTTGGTGTATCAGATTTTGGTGCTGGTGAAACAATCACAGGACAATCTTCTGGTGCAACTGCAACTGTGGGAACTCTTACTGCTGGTAGTAAGGTAGTTACACAAAACTTTGAACTTGATACAGGGCAGAGAGATAATGTATACGATATTGCAAGAATAGTTCGTAAACCAAATGGTGTTGTTCCTAGTGGTAGATTGCTCGTTGTGTTTGACTTTTTCTCACATGGTGCTGGTGAGTTTTTCTCAGTAGACTCATATTCTGCAAGTGCTGGTCAAATGCAGTACGATGACATTCCAACCTACACTGCAGCCAGAGTTGACCCAGATGACCCAGAACCGACTGGTCAGTTTGATTTACGAGATTGCATAGACTTTAGACCGACAGTTGCAAACATAACAGGTGCAACGGACTCTGTTACGACAGTAGATACTATAACAGGAAACTCGTTTGATTTTTCTGCAAGAACATTCTCTGGTACTGGTTCTGGTGTTATTAACTTACCGAAACCAAATAGTGCATCAACACATGACTTTGAATTTTATCTTGGTAAAAAAGCATCAGTATTTCTTGCAATTGATGGAGAGTTCAAAGTTGTTGAGGGTTCATCAGCTGAATTTCCAGAACCACCGAAAGACCTCGACAACGCAATGAAGTTAGCAGAGATAGATATCCCACCATTTACATTCAAACCTACAGATGTTAGAGTGAGAAGAGAGAAGACACAAAGATTTACCATGAGAGATATTGGTAGGTTGAAAGATCGTATAGAAAATATTGAAAGTGTCACTGCACTTACTCTACTTGAGAGAGATGCAGAGTCATTTGAAATACAAGATGCAAATGGTCTAAACAGATTCAAATCTGGATTTATTGTTGATAACTTTTCTGGTCACAGAGTTGGTCAAACACTCCATAAGGATTACAAGTGTGCGATTGATTTTGAGAATAATCAGTTGCGACCAAAATGTATTTTAAGAAATGTTTCATTGACAGAGGTGGCGACAACTGATAGTGNAAGAGCNAGTGCTGGTTATCAGAAGACAGGTGACTTANTAACACTNCCATANACATCAACAGCTTTNGTNGATCAACCATANGCAACAAGAGTTGAAAANGTNCAAACTTATTTGATACATGAGTGGGTAGGTAAATTNCANTTATCACCAGAGGGTGATGAGTGGTTTGAAACAGAAGACGTTCCAGCACTTATAATTAATGTTGAGGGTAATTTTGACACGATACAAAATGGTTTGAGAAATCAAGGNGTATTAGGAACTGTATGGAACGCATGGCAAACACAATGGAGTGGTGTTGTAAGTCGAACCACATCAACAGGTCGTGCTGGTGGAGAAGAGGGTAACAGGGGTTCAACAGTTACTACCACAATAACAACATCAAGAACAGATCTCAGAAGAACTGGTGTTTCAACAAGAGTGGTTGAAAATATNGANGAAGAGTCNTTAGGTAANAAAGTTATATCAAGAGCTGTGATACCTTTTGTTCGACCAAGAACCATATCAGTTGTAGGGGAATGTTTNAGACCAGGCATTCGATTGTANGCNTTNTTTGATGGTAGAGATATGTCTGCATATGTGACACCAAAAGAACAACAATACTCAAACATTACATCTCCAGTTGAGGGTAGTGCATTAGTAACAAATGGTGCTGGTAAAGTTGANTTTGATTTTAGAATACCAGAGTATAGATTTCAAGGACAAGAAACACAACCTAGATTTAGAACTGGTGAACTAGAATTTAGACTTACATCGAGTTCAACCAATTTGAAAACACCTTTACCACTATCTGCTGGTCAAACAACTTACATATCATCTGGTATTCTTGAAACATTACAAGAAACCATAGTTGCAACAAGAAATGCAAGAGTGGTTCAAGAAACAGTCAATGAAAGTACAAGTATAACACGAAGAGAAGTGGACTCTGTTCTTAACAGAGCAGGTGATCCTCTTGCACAAACATTTATGATAAGTGAAGCAGGTGGTTGTTTTCTAACAAAACTAGATTTATACTTTGCAGCTAAAGATAATACTTTACCTGTTTGGGTTGAAGTAAGAAATGTGATAAACGGATATCCAGGCAAAAAACTTTTACCTTTTGGTAGAAAAGTGTTAGAACCATCTGATGTTAATGTAGATGCAAATACTGGAACAGCCGCAACAACATTTACTTTTGACTCTCCAATATTTTTACAAGAGGGTNTAGAGTATTGTTTTGTGACAATGACTAATAGTCTTGACTACAAGATATGGATTTCACAAATGGGTGAAACAGATGTTGCTGGTACAAAAAGGGTGATATCATCTCAACCACATTTAGGTTCTTTATTCAAATCACAGAATAACAGAACATGGGATGCGATACAATCACAAGACAAAAAGTTTACTTTATATAAGGCTGCATTTACAACTGGTGACTCAACTGTTTCACTTCACAATAATATCATTGGAGAAGCAAACACAAATGAAGAAGGTGAGTCAACATCTGTATACGGACAAAAACTTCTTGCAAATCCAATAACTATATCAAACGGAGTTACTAAAGTAAAGGTAAATCACAGAGATCATGGAATGTATGCCACCAGTAACAATGTTACTATTACTGGTGTTTCATCTGGTGTTTCTACAACAGTTGCAACGAATGCTCTAACCACAACATCGTCAAGTTTGATAGTCGCATCTGGAGTTGGATTTCCGACCTCTGGAACAGTAACAGTTAAAGTTGGAAATGAAATAATGTCTGGAACTATATCTGGAACAACACTCTCAAGTTTAACCAGAGGTATTGGTGCCTCTGATGCAGCTGCACACGCAGTGGGTGATACAGTGGAACTATATCAGATAAATGGTGTTCCACTCACAGAGATAAACAAGACACATACTGCGATTGCAGACATAGGTATTGACTCATATACAGTTTCAATATCAAGCACACCATCTGTGTCTGGAACGTCTGGTGATGTACAGGTTGGTGGGGTCGCAGTTTTTGCTAGTGAAAACTTTAGATTTGAAGTTATGCAATCTGCAATATCTGCTTTAGAGTTAACAGATACAACAATATCATCAACTGTTAGAACAACGTCTGCAACAAGTCCTAGTGGNACTGAAACATCATTTCAAACAACATCAGCCAGTAATGCACAGTCATTCCCACTTGGAGAAAACTTTAGGTTNGAAACNTCTAGAATGGTTGCATCACAAATAAATGAAACAAANGAGTTGTCTGGTGCAAAATCNATGTTTGTNNATCTGTNNNTTGTCNACANCAAATGCAAACGTATCACCTGTTATTGANTTAGATAGAGCATCTNTNAACTTGATTGCAAACAGAGTTAACAATATTGATAGTTCATCTGATGTTTATCCTACCACAGATTTTAATGCATCAACAGAACCAGATGGTGACCAGAATGCAGCTATATACTTAACAAAAAAGATCGCACTTGAAAATCCAGCAACTTCAATAAGAGTATTCTTTGCAGCTGCAAAAAAATCAAATGCTGAAATAAAAGTTCTTCATAAAACTTTGGGTTCTGATGAGTCCATAGACTTTGATGAGAAAGGATTTACATTTTTCAACACCACAGGAACAACAGACTCTACAGTGAGAAACTCACTCGCTGATACTGATTTTCAAGACTATAGGTTCACCGCTGGAGTTACAGATGAAGGTATAGGTGATCCACTACCAGAGTTTTCACAATTTCAAATCAAGATAGTGATGCAGTCAACAGATGCAGCCAATCCACCACTAATTAAAGATTTGAGAATAATAGCATTGGCAACATAAGATGAGTGATTATATAAAAGTACAAGGNCATAGTAATTTAGTTAGAGATGTAAACAGTCATGCGATTATAAATAAAGATAAAAATGCATATAATCTTGCAAAACGTAGAGCAGAAGAAGCACAAAGACAACGAGATGAGATTAGAGGTGCAACCAGAGAGATAAATAATCTCAAATGTGAGATGCATGAAATAAAGAGTATGTTAAAAACATTATTGGAAAGAGACTAATATGGCAATATCAGAATCACAAATCGCAACAACTAACACGCTTGAACAGTTCAGACAACAGTTCAATAATCTACAAACCGATGTAAATGGATTAGAGTCTGGAACTTTAACATTCAGTTCGGTTAGTGCAACAACAACATCTACCTCTGCACTTAACATCTTAGAAGACGGAACAATAGTTTTTGAGGGTGCAAGTGATAATACTAACGAAACAACACTTACAGTCGCAGACCCTAGTGCAGATAGAACAATCACACTACCAGATGCAACTGGAACTGTATTCTTAACTAACACAACAGACACAGCAATTTTTACCGATAAGACTGCACTTAGTTCTGGTGATGTTGCTGGGGGAAGTGACTTTTTACTTATCGCAGATGTAAACGTAACAACAATAAAAAAGATTACAGTTGATGATTTGGTTAGTTCAGCAGGTGGTCTAACATCTCTTGCTGGTGACTCAACCCCTCAACTTGGAGGCGACCTTGATGTAAATGGCAACAAGATTACATCAGCTTCAAATGCAAACGTAGAGATTGAACCAAACGGAACTGGAGATATTCTT
>NZAU01000041.1 GCA_002686215.1 Candidatus Woesearchaeota archaeon | reverse complement strand
TATGACAACTATTTCTACCTTGATGACGCAAATAACAGGGTAGGTATAGCAACTGCAACCCCTCAGAAGCCCCTGCATGTAGTAGGAGAGGGTCAGTTCGATAGTGTACATGTTCTAGGCGATTTAACGGTTGATGGAACAACAACCACACTAGACACGGTAGTCACAGAAGTTGATAAGTTAGAAGTAGGTGCTAATAATAATACTGTTGGTGTAGCAATTACCCAGAGTGGTAGTGGAGATATTTTAAGACTTTATGATGGTGCCAGTCAGGCAGTAACTGTTACTGATACTGGTGAGATTGGACTTGGTATTGCAAATCCAGCATATCTTCTTCATCTACAAAGATACGGAAATACTGAAATAGTCCTCAATAATACTAGAGGATCTTCTACGGGTGGTTTTGCTGCATATGATGATCATATAGAAGTAAGTGCTATTACAAATGATCCATTACTTTTAAAGACAAACAATGCAGAAAGACTTCGTATAACTCAAGGTGGAAATGTACTTATTAAGCATGATACTCTAGCTTATTTAAATCTTACAAAAAATAATGGTGGAGGTAATGGTAGTTTAAGTTACAATGGATCAATTTTTGCAATTACCTCCAATTCTGTATCTGCAGATATGCAGCTGGGTACAAATTCTACGCCCAGACTTACTATAAAAGCTGGTGGTAATATTGGTATCGGAACTGATACAATCTCAGATAATCTTGAAGTCTTTGCACCAACAAATGCATCTTTGCAAATTAAGGGTGGTGCTGCAGGATCTGATGCAAACAGAAGCGCACAGTTAAAATTACTTGCATCTGGTTCCAAATTATATGTAATGGAGGCAGATGCTACTGATGGATCTTTCCGCATTCTAGATTCTTCAACAGAAAGACTTCGTATACATTCTAATAGCAATGTTGGTATCAAAAACACATCACCAAACAACAATTTAACAGTTGGTGATGGTGTTCAACCTTCATATGCACCGTCATTTGCAGGCAATTATATTGAAATTGCCAGAACAAGTGGTGCTGATGCTGGTCTTCTGATCAATAAGAATACAGGTCAGTGGTTAATTGGTATTGATAATAGTGATGGGGCAAATGCTCCACTTAAATTTGAATATGGTGCAGCAGGTTCAGCACACCCAGGATTTGGTGCTGGAACACTTGGAATGTTCATGAAGCATGATGGTAATATTGGCATAGGAACTGATAGTCCAGCGGTCATTTCTGGCATGAGTAAGTATCTGACTTTATCATCCAAGACCGTAGATCATGCAGTAGGTTTTGAACTTCAGGGAAATAGAACAGGAACAGATCAAACTGTAGGAAGGATTTCCTTTATCAACAATACTAATGAAATTGCAAGAATTAATGTTGATTCTTCAAGTGGTGGAACTAATGGAAATTTAACAGTTACAACAAGTGGAACGGAAAGAATTCGTGTAACTGCTGACGGTAAAGTTGGCGTCGGAACAGATTCCTTAGGACATAGATTCACTGTTTATGGTGCAAATACTGTAGCAAAATTCCAGTCATCAGCATCTTATGTTGATCTGATGTTCCAGAATAGTGGAGCAACTAATGGATTCATTCAATATAATAATGCTGGAAACTTTAGGTTCTTTGCAAATAGTGGCGGAACTCCTACATTAGTCATAGCTTCTGGATCTCCTGGTAATGTGGGAATCGGAGAAGCAGACCCAGATGTTAGATTACATGTAACAGAGACATTTAATACAGCATATAGTCTTACTAGTGTTACTATTGATGCAAATCATTTACTTAAATTAGAAAACCCCAGTACAACTGCAAATGCCTTTGCTGGTATGCAGTTCCGTGTTGGTAGCGGTGCGGACTTATACTTTGGAGCAATCCAACAAAGTGTAAATCACGGTGATTTCTTCTTTGCCAATCAGAACTCTCCTCAAAGAGAGATGATGAGGATAAAGTCTACTGGACTGGTAGGTATCGGAACTGATAATCCAGCAACAAATTTAGATGTCAATGGATCACTTCAACTAAGAGCATCAGGTAATTATACAACATACGCCACAAGAATTTACTCTCGTCTTGATTCTACGCATTGCACCGTAATTGAATCATATTTGAATAATACTACGGCGTTTGAGATGATGGGATCTTACGCTGATAGTGGTGGTACTAATCCTAGAGTTGTTATATCAGCAGGTGGTAAACCTGTTGGCATAAATGTCACTAACCCACAGGCGCAATTACATGTTGATGGTACAATTCATCAAACAAGTATTGAATACCCAACGATCAGACCCGTATTAGATCTCAATTTTGCTACAAATAAATTTTTAGATGATCGTATTACTTTCACTAGAGATACTATTGGAACTTATACTGACGAAAACGGAGTTCTTAAAACAGCATCTTTTAATGTTCCAAGATTTGATCATGACCCAACAACTGGTGAGAGTTTGGGGTTGTTGATTGAGGAGAGTAGGACTAATACACTTACATATTCATCAAACCATCAACAGGATACTACACATAATTTTCTTGCTGGATATACAACTACAGTTCATACAAAAGTTACAAATATTGATCCTCCAGTAGAAGGAGATGAGGTATGGATTATAGAAGATACAGGTAGTGGTGATTACGCTATCAAGAGTGATGGTACAACAGCAACTGGAGTTGTGAGTTATACTATTTTTCTAAAAAGATACAATTCGGACACTGTTCAGTTAGCATCACACTTTGGTTCTTCTGTAGGAACTTTTAATTTAGCAAACGGCACTTTTACAAATGGTGCTTATGGAGTTCAAATGTTCCCATATCCAAATGGATGGTATAAGATTACATGGACTAGAGATTATTCTAGTCTGAATAGAGTAACTGGTATTACCATAAATCCTGATCCAAATAATACTGGGGTATATGTTTCTGGAACTCAAATAGAAGTAGGTGCTTTCCCAACCTCCTACATCCCCACATCAGGAAGCACAGTGACTCGTGGAGTAGATAACTTCAAGATAAGCGGAACTAATTTTGAAAGTTTTATCAATAAAACTGAAGGTACAATGATGATGGAGTATAAGAATTTATCTTCAGCAGTTAATACTGGATTGCCAACGATAGGAGATGGAACTCATAACAGATATATGATGTTTAATCTTGCAACCGATACTCAATTTTCTGCAGCAACTGTAAACGGTGGAGTTGTTCAAGCAAATCCATCTGTCAATATAACGACTGCCTCATCTCAATTCGTTAAAGCGATCTATGCAGTCAAAGAAAATGATTTTGCAATCACTGCAAATGGTCAAACCCCAGTGACAGATACAAGTGGAACATTATTTACCACTCCAACTCAATTTACATTAGAATACGGAGCTGGTGGAAATGATCCAAATGCACATTTTAAGTCTATCAAATACTACAACAAGAGACTTCCAAACGCACAGTTACAGGGTCTCACTACTCAATAAATAAGGATATAAGGAGTATCATAAGCAATGCCTAATCTCGTCGGAACTGGATTGAATCAAGTGCCATCTAACAGTATGTTAGGTGGAATGGCGTATCAGGATCCTAATCGTGCAAACATCAAGAAACTTCATGTTGATGAAATTTCTCAGATTAACGGACTAATTGGTGAGGGTGTTACCGATGTATTCCTTTATGATACCTCTAAGGATTCTGATGGTGGTGCATGGAGACATAGAACTCAGCATCTATCTTGGTATAATGAACCATTAGGAACAGAATATAGAGGAACACGCAGAGAATTTCCCTCTGTTGCAATTATTGTTCTCAATCACTCCACCCCAGTATCAATCACCATTTATGATGGTGATGATCCAAATCTTCCAATGTGGATGAGATTTGAGAAAGTGGGTAGTGGTAGAAACTATTTGTATGGATGTGAAAAAGCAAACTGTATTGCAATGATGAATGGTGCCCTTATAACTGGTGCTCATGCAACGAACTTTTGGCCGATCTGTGTTGACTTTTTGAGAGATGAATGTATCGGTTTTAGAATCTCTGGTGGTCATATGATTCATGGTGGAAATATTTCAGAAAGAAATACCACTGATTCTGATAGTGATCACTTCTGGGCGAATGATGAAAGATCTGTAAATCATTGGTATATGACAAATCATATACAAAATCAAAAAGTAGAATCGGTTGCAATGACTGTTCTGCCAGATGCACCAATTGATGAGACAACTGGAATTGCAAGACCAACCATATTGTTAGGATCTAATGGGGGAACTTGTCTGATAAAAAGTGATGGCAGCACCGTAAATAGAACTCTGGCTTGGAGAAGTGATGGATATGTTTCTGAAGTTGAATTTGATAAAAAACATGGTGGATATTGGTATTCTGGAGCATATTATGAAGAAGGCCATGGAGCATATCCAAATCATGGAGGAACAGTTGCTTATGAGTCAAATTATAATCTCACTTCAAACTTAGTACAAGCAAATGGAAATTATCAAAATGATAATGTACTTGTCTTAAGTCAAGGTGCAAAAACTGGCACAAATAGAGGATTGTGGAANGATGGTCACNTACCAGATGTCTGGTTGGTAGGTTCNAACAANAACTCNAATGCAGGAAAATTAACTTTCACTAATCANGGGGAACANTTTGGTAATCAATATGGACTAACTTTATTTGANGGNAATTATNNATATCNANTGNGTAGTGATAGAACTTCTTTAGGTGCTTACATTACTGCNGACTACAANACTGGATGGATGTATGGAGACTGTANAGGTGTCTTTCTTTCTGATANAGTNACCGAAAAAGATGGTGTCAACTATGCACTTAGTGCAACTNCATATGCCACTAATAGACTTTCATCAGAAACTTATGATAGTGGAGACACTTCATGGCAGATGGTTGATAATTCTGGAAGTGCTAATGGATATGTCGCTATTGCTCTAAATGGATTGACTGTTGGTCAAGCATATGAAGTCTCAATGACCTGGGATAATAATGCAGTATTAGATTCTGGATATCAGCATAGAATTGCACACAAAAATGGCACTGCAGATGAAAATGACACTAATTTTGATCACTGGAACTTTGCATCTGGATCTAGTGTAACTGTAAGAGGAGTATTTGTCGCACAATCTGTAAANGATGATGATTTGGTAATGTATGCCAATGNTATNACATTAAATATCAGTAATTTTAGTNTCGTAGAAACTGATAATATCTATGGAGTTCAAAAAATTCCAAATCCAGGAGGAANNTTNNNTTCTACANCAANTTGGCAAGCGAGAANTAATGGTGGAACTTTAAGTGTTAACAATGGAAATTTAAGAGTTGTTTGCAATGGAAACTATCAAGGATGTCAAGTCGCCACATCAGATCTTCCAACATTAGTACAAGGAAGNAAATATATTATGACTGTTGATGTTGCTTCAGTTTCTNCAGGNAGNATTAGATTTGGTGTTGTTTCTGGTNTGACACATNANGTAGGTCATTCTCCACANGAGCATAANTGGAGCTGGTGTTCACTCAANTGTGTTNACTGCTGGAGCANNNANAACAGAAATTTTTATTGATACTGGAANTNATGGAANTTCTATGAATTTTGAGTTGAACAGTGTAACCNTAAGAGAAGCAGAACNTGATAGATCCGTTTATGGTGAAGGGTACGGTGGTGCTCAATCATATGGTATGCAAGTTCATGGAAACATCCNTAAGNATCCTGTTNCNACNGGTGCAGAACTACTTGCTTATAGTAATTTCAGTAATGATAATTACTTAGTTCAAGCATATAATGTTCATATGCAAACTGGAACCACTGGTTTCACTGCTTCAATATGGTTTAATACAANTTCCGATAGTGGTAGTTATGAGGGTTTAATGTACTATAACGATNNTNNAAGNATTGGAAATGGATGGCAGNTAATGTTANANCCCTTAAGTNCTGGTAAGGGTNTATATTTCTANGTTTATGGTGCNTCANCTCAAGCTAGTTGTGGNGTCAGTTCCTGACTTAAATGATGGAACATGGCATTGTGCCACTGTAACTCACACAAATGGATCGCAGAAATTGTACATTGATGGCACTTTGCGTNCTTCTNCTACTGTAACCACAGGTACTACAGACCAANCTGGCAATACAACTCNATTGCATATTGGTAGATGGAATGGTAATTCTGTTCAAAGTGCATATTGGTNNAGAGGTTCTCTTGCANTAGCAAAATTCTCTGCTGGAGTTGCCGATGCAAATAGTATNANAAAAATGTATGANGGAGAGAAACATCTCTTTTATGAAAATGCAAAATGCACCTTATATGGANCTTCAAGCACTGTAANAGATGTNGCTTATGATGAAAAGACTAGTTTACTCCATGTTGGAACATCTGGAGGTCGTTCTGATTTCCAGGGACTACGCAGAATAAATAATACAACCACGGCAGTTGTAACTGCCATTTCTGCTCACGATGGATTTATAGTAGAACAGTAATATGACAGTAAGAGCACANAAACCTGAATTTAATTTCAGAGCAAAACTAAAGGAACTTGATTACGATCGTGTTCCNTATGAGAAGATGCCTGCNGGTNCAGTAGTTCAGTCATCACTTTATAGAATGACTGGTCGATATNATATCAGNNNTNCATCATANGCTACNNTATTTTCTCATACAATGACTCCNAAATTTGCTAGTAGTAGATTANTTCATCAATTTTGGTCAAAAACCAATATNAATANTANTANTNNAAANNCNGGNCAAGANTANAGAATTACTAGAACTGATATNGGTGATNCAANTGCTTTAATTCAAGCATCTTGGCAAAATTATTTCAATCGTNCAGATTTTTCGTCAGACTATTATCCTCCAATAGATTTTACATTTGTTGATGAAGCACAAACAACTGAATCCATAACATATAATTTTAGAGGAAGAAAATACGCAGGAACTCAAGCATCTTGGTACATTGGAGACACTAATATTACCAATGGTGCTACAGATACACTCAGAGGAAACTATGGGTGGTGGTTAATTACTGAAATTAGACAATAAACTATCATGTACACACTAGAAGAAGCAATCGAGGCACTTAGACCAGGAGCAAGCTGGATACAGTATGAAACTGAATATTCTGGACTAAGGTGGTTGGATGAAACTCAAACAAAACCAACCGAGGAAGAAATTGTTCAGAAAGTTGCTGAATTAGAATATAAAAAAGAAGTAGAAGCATATAAACAACAGCGTGCTGCTGAGTATCCATCCATGGCGGATCAACAGGATATGCAATTCCATGATGCTATAAATGGAACTACAACTTGGAAAGATGCGATTCAGGCAGTTAAGGATAAGTATCCTAAAAAGAAGATGAATACCAGAACATTGAATAAGAGAAAGAAAGATGCACTGGCAAAGTTAGAAGCAAGCAGAGAGTCATAAATAACTAAAAATCTGATAATATAAATGGCGTTAACTAGAGTTGCACCTGCTGGTATCGGTAGCACCCCAGGAACTGGGTATGTGATCGGAGATTCTTTCCTAC
>NZAU01000040.1 GCA_002686215.1 Candidatus Woesearchaeota archaeon | reverse complement strand
CAGGATATCCAGTTCAGTCTAGGGAACTGACGACTGCACAGTCAATACTCCAAAATCAAATTGGTAGTTTTGGATCACATATATTTAAAGAAGGATCAATTGTTGTTCCGGGAAATATTTCATATGATGGACAATTTTATGCTGTAAAAGTAAATTCATCTTTATTTGGAATTGATATTTCACTATACATTGATAAATTAGTTGGTAAAACAATAACCGGGCAAGTTTCTGGTATTACTGCTAGAGTTCAGAAAGTAATTTTACCAACAGAAAGTGATGATGTAGAATATGTAACTTTATATGTAAAATACTTAGAATCTGACAATAATTCAGAATTTACTCAATTTAGAGATGGCGAATTATTATCTGCCAATAGCAATATAGTTTACGGTAATACGACTATAAACCAAGGAACTCCATTTGCTTCGGCAATTAGTTCTGATGCATCTGCAGTTGGATCGGCAGCATCAGTGGGGGATGGAATATATTTTATAAGAGGATACTTCGTAAATGTTTCTGCTCAAACAATTATTTTAGATTATTATACCAATACTCCATCATATAGAGTAGGACTGACTATTACAGAATCTTTAATTAATGCAAAAGAAGATGAATCCTTATTTGATAATGCAAAAGGATTTTCAAACTATGCTTCACCTGGTGCAGATAGATTAAAAATTTCATTAGAACTTACAAAGAGATCATTAACAGATAATAATGATACCAATTTTGTAGAGTTATTGAGGGTAAAAAACGGAAAAGTTAAAAAAATAACAACAAAAACTGATTATAATCAAATTAAAGATTATCTCGCAGAGAGAACTTTTGATGAATCAGGTGATTATACTATAAATCCATTTGATATTAATTTAGATGAATCTTTAAATGACAGATTAGGTAATGATGGTGTATATTTTTCTAATGAAAGAACCGATCAAGGAAATGTCCCATCAGATGATTTAATTGCACTAAACTTATCTCCTGGAAAAGCATATGTGAGAGGATATGATATTGAAAAGGTATCCGAGACTATTATTGATGTAGAAAAACCAAGAGACGTAGAAGAAATTAAGAATGTTACTGTCCCATTTGAAATGGGAAATGTATTGAGAGTTAATAATGTAACTGGATTAGCAAAAGTAAGAGAAACAATAGCATTATATTCGCAATTTGGATGCCTGGGAAGTCAAATTGGAGAGGCTAGAGTATATTCATTTAATTTGACAGATTCTGCATATACTAATGCAACTACTAGTTGGGATTTAAGATTATANGANATTCAAACATATACTAGATTAACATTAAATNCNACTGTTGCTCCAGCTGATATAAAAGAGTCTTTCTTTNTNAAGGGAAAGAGTTCTGGAGCTAGTGGATTTGCAANAGCAGATGGAGCATCNACCAATCAAATTTTATTAAGACAAACATCCGGAACCTTTGTCAAGGGAGAAGTCTTATTAATTAATGGTATAGAATCTTCAAGATCAGTAACTGAAGTTCGTGGATTTAATACCCAGAATATAAAATCTGTAAAACAGACTACTCCTTTTGGTGGTACTAATGATTTTAAAGCAGATTCAATTTTAGATTCATTTAGTTTTCCTGGTGCTGTATCTCAATTAGTGATTAGTGGAGCTAGTGGCAGCCCTAGTATTTCTACCGTTACTTCTCCGGGACGCACTTTTGTTGGAATTAATACTGATACTGTAATTAGATATCAACAAACTGGAACNTCAGTAGAAACTTATAATAGAGTAAGTAGTGTTGCATCTGATGCATTATCATTTGAGATTTCCGAAATATCCAGTGTTTCTGGAGTTTTTGATGGNGCATTNCCATCAGGACAAGTTCAAGTTAATGGATTTTTAGGTGCACCTATTGTAAGAGGTTCTGGAACTTTATTTGCACCTTTACCNGAAAGNAATACTTCTNNTATCGATCTTTCTACNTCNCAATTATTCTTAATTGATCAATTAACTGGAAAAGATGTNGATAATGCGGANAACACNTTACAAATTAATACNAGTGATATTNGNGGTATAACAGATATTTCTTGGGTAAATTTTGATCAAGAAAGATTTNCTGTTGGATATAATGGAGGAGGTATTGGCACNATNACNTCAGATTCATTTGNNTTNAGTGGAAATGTTGTGACATTAAGAGGTCTTGANAGTGGACAATCAAATAATGATACAATTGTCAATGTAACTTTGNNCAAGAATNAAATNCAAAGTAAGACAAAAAATTATACCAGAAGTAGTGTTTTATTTGTAAANAGATCAAAATTAAAGGAATCTGGNTCAGTTGTAGCAACTTCTAAAAATGATGGGTTAACTTATAANGAATATTATGGATTNAGAGTTCANGATGAAGATATTTCATTGAATTATCCAGATGTCTCAAAAGTAATTTCTGTTTACGAATCACTTAATAGTTCTGATCCATCTTTTGATATAATTGAGTTTCCTGTTATTGCAAATGTAGGATCAAACGCAATAATTGGCGAAAATATCATAGGATCTACAAATAATGCAATTGCTAGAGTTGTAACCAATAATACAACTACAAACCCTTCCTCAGGAAGTGCAAATAAACTGGGAATTGTTTATCTAAATGGAAATAAATTTTCTGTTGGAGAATCAGTATTATTTGAGGAATCTTTGATTAATACTGAAGTAGATTCTATAACTAATGGAAATTATACTGATATAACAAAATCTTTTAAATTAAATAGAGGACAGAAAAATCAATATTATGATTATTCTAGAATNGTAAGAAACAAAAACACTCAAGAACCNTCAAGACGTTTGATGATTGTTTTTGATCATTATACNGTCCCCACAAATGATACNGGAGACGTATTTACNGTAGANAGTTATGATAGTGAAAGATATTCAAAAGATATTCCAAATATNGGTGGNTCTATNAGAGCAACAGANACTTTAGATTTTAGACCNAGAGTTGCAACTTTTGATCCATCAACAACAACTGATAGATCACCATTTGATTTTAATTCAAGAACAACAGCATTTAATACAGCACCATTGAGATTATTGGCACCTGAAGANGGTTCTGTAATTGATCAAAGTTTCTATCTCCCAAGAATAGATAAAATTTATTTGGATATTTTAGGAAACTTTGTTGTAGATAAAGGAGTATCTTCGAAAAATCCAAAACCACCCACTAAAAAAGGTGAGTTTTTAGAGTTAGGAACTATAGAATATCCTGCATATCTTTACAATCCATCAGATGCAACTATTGTCTTAACAGATAATAGAAGATATACTATGAGAGATATTGGTCTTATTGAAGACAGGGTAGAAAATTTAGAAAGAGTAACAACACTTTCTTTACTTGAAGTTAATACTAGGACATTACAAATAAGAGATACTGAGGGAATTGATAGATTTAAGAGTGGATTCTTTGTAGATGATTTTTCGGATGATTTCAGATTTGATACATCCCTGTCAACAGTAATAGTTGACGGTGAATCAAGAACACTAAATTCTAATATTAGTAGTAACTCACTAGATTCATTAATAGGGACACTTGAAAATTCCACACCAGAAACTTTGGATTTAAGTGCAGATAAGTATTCATCTACACCATTAGTTCTTTTAGATTCTAATATAGAAAAAACTGGAAATGCNTTAACACTTGCATACAATGAAATTGATTGGTTAGAACAACCATTTGCAACTAAAGTTGAAAATGTAAATCCATTTAATGTTGTTGTTTATGATGGAACTGTTGTATTAGATCCAGCAGTTGATAGTTGGACTAGAACAGTTCAACTTGCAGATAGAAATGTTAATCTTGGAGTTACTAGAACAAATGATGTCAATTTGGTCAATAACTTAAGATTAAATCGAACTAGAACACTTACGGTACGACCAGGTTCAATAGGAGCACGGGCCGCCGAGTTCGTAAGAAGAGCTAGTAATGTCATTAACTTCAATACATCAAGCACATCTAGAGGATCATTTGATACGGTCGATACAACTATCAGAAATGAAGTTGTTGGAAATCAAGATGCACTGTTTATGAGATCCAGGAACGTTGAGTTTAATGCATCAAACTTAAAACCAAATACAAGATATTATCAATTCTTAGATAATAGAAGTGGTGTTGATGTAGTTCCAAAACTCATCGAGATTTCAAATAATGCCCAATTAACTGGAAATGGAGCGTCTGCAGCATTTACGGTTGGTGAAACAGTTGTGGGTACAATAAATGGTCAAGAAAGAATTAGATTTAGACTTGCCAGACCAGATCATAAAACCGGAGCTTTTGCTTCTCCATCANCAACATACAATCAAAACCCATATACTAAATCATCAATTGGTTCTTCATATAGTTCAACATCCGAAATATTGAATGTAGATATTTCTTCATTGAAGAGAATTTCACAGGGCAAATTCCGTGGATATATTCAAACAGGAATGCAACTAGTTGGACAAACTAGTGGTGCAATTGCATTTGTAAAAGATTCNAGATTAATTTCCGANAATTTCGGTGATCTTAATGGATCATTTTTCCTCAGAAATCCAAATCGAAGACCAAGACCTGATGTTAGAATACGCACAGGAACAAAAACATATAAACTTACTTCTAGTTCTACAAATGATGATGGACTTCCAGGAAGTAATTCTATATCTTTTGCTGAAACAAACTATACTGCCAATGCAAGTATTTTNCAATTCCAGGCAACAGTAACGTCTCAAACAACAAGAACAAATATTAGTAATACCGTAAACTTAAACATATCAAATAGAACTAGAGTTGCTTATGCAGATCCATTAGCACAAACATTTACAGTTGGTGGAAATATTCAGGTTAAATCTGATATCGATACTGATGATGATGTGAATGGCGCATTCCTAACATCGGTTGATTTATATTTTGCAAAAATTGATAGTGGTAATGCACCACTTAGAGTAGAAGTAAGATCTACAGAATTGGGAACACCAACACTTGAAGTCATTGGAAAACCAGTAACTCTCAGACCAAGATCAGTCGATCCAATAAGTGGACTTGAAATTGAACTCATCAATACTTCTACAACTGGAGAAGTTGCAACAAATGTTAGATTCCCAGAACCAATTTTCTTAGCACCTGGAAGAGAATATGCAATAGTTTTAATATCCGATCAAAGTGATGAGTATGAAGTTTGGACTGCAGTTATGGGAGACAAAACTGTAAATACTCAACANCTTCCTAATGTTGATCAAGTNATTTACACTCANCAGTTTGCTCTTGGATCTTTATTTAAATCTCAAAANGGTTCTATTTGGACTACAGATCAAAATCAAGATATGAAGTTTAAACTCTACAAAGCAGAGTTTACTGCAACTCAGGGAACAGCATACTTCTACAATCCCCCACTTGATGAGAGTAATACATACATTCCAACGTTGAATAATAATCCAATTACTATTCTTCCTAAAACAGGAAAAATTGGAATTAATACAACAACCAATGGTGCTTTTATTGGAATTGCAACTGTTGGAAGAAAACTTGCCGGTGTTAATGGAAATGGTGGGTCAGCAATTATTGTTGGACAAGGTAGTTCTGTCAGTGATGCCTCAACATTGACAGAAGCTGGACAGAATTATCCAGCAAGTGCAACTAATGTTGTAGTGAATACATTTAATTATTCGGGTAAAGGTGACGGACTGAAACTTCGTATNACAACAAATTCTAATGGTGTTATTACTGGAGTATCTCATTCTACAGGTCACCCAGGAAATGGGTATCAAGTTGGAGATGTAGTTGGAGTTCAAACTTCATCAACATCAACAGAAACGGGTAGAGATGCAAGAATAACNATTGGTGCAATCACTGGTCTTGATACTTTATATCTTTCAAATGTTCAAGGAGAATTTGGTGGCAGTGGTAGTGGAAAAGAATTTGCAGTTGGTGTTGCATTAAGTTACTATAGTGATGCCACTACAATTGTATCTGTTGCCGGAACGAATATTATATCTTCTTCAGCAGATGGTGGAGTTTACAGTGGAGACTACTTTAAAGTAGATCATTTTAATCATGGAATGTACTCTAATACGAATAAATTAGTAATTGATAATATTAAATCAGATGTCCCAACCACAATATTAACNGAGGAATTGTCTGTCAGTGAAACATCATCTATCAATGTTGATTCTTCATCAGACTTCGAAACTTTTGAAGGAAGACCAGTAAGTGGTTCTTACATTGGATATGTAAAAATTGGGTCAGAAATTATTGCATATAGTAATGCGAGTGGTGGTGTATTGACAATTGATACAAATGGAAGAGGTATTGATGGAACTATTTCTATCAATCATGAATTGAATAGTGTTGTAGAGAAATATGAATTTGGTGGTGTTTCACTGAGAAGAATAAATGGAATTAGCACTTCTATACAATCTCCTATAAACATTGACAATTATCATGTAAGAATTGATAGATCATCNGCAAAAGGAAATAATAGATTAAATGATGGATCTACTACAGATGCTCCGGAACTCTCATTTAATGATGAGAAACTGATAGGAGGCGATTCTGTTACTGCTTCAGAAAACTTAGTGTTTAACGCAATAACTCCATCTTATGACATACTTACTCCTGGATCAACCACTTTGGNGACAGGAAAAGTTAGAACAACAACCGCAACTAGTGTTGATGGAACTGAAGCTTCATTTAATGATAATGGATACGAAGACATTCAGTTAAATTCNTTAAATTCATTATCTTCCTTAAGAATGGTTGCGTCTGAACAAAATCAAGANCAATATTTGACATCTTTACCAAATAAAAAATCATTGACAACTGCCATTACATTTAGTTCTGAAGATCCAAATAGTGTTCTCTCACCAATATTAAATCTAGAACAAGCAAGTTCGATACTCAATTTAAATAGGATAAACNAACCTATTACAAATTATGCAGGTGATAATAGAGTAAATTCAATTGNTGATGATCCACACTCTTCTGTATATTACTCAAATATATCAACTCTCCAAAAACCAGCATCTGGACTCAAAGTAATTATTGCTGCAGAAAGACCTGGAGATGCTGACTTTAGAGTTCTTTATACTACAATAAAAGCAGACTCTAGTGAGATTGAGCAGTCATATGACTTATTCCCTGGATANGATAATCTTAAGGAAACTACCGAAGGATTTTTAGTTGTTGATCCATCTAAAAACAGTGGATTGCCTGATAGAAGAGTTAGATCAAGTTTAGATGGAGAGTTTTTAGAATATGAATTTACAGTTGATAATTTGGACTTATTTACTGGATATGGAATTAAAATTGTAATGTCAGGTTCTAACCAGGCACAAGCACCTCGTTTTGCAGATCTTAGAGTTATTGCACTTAGATGATAAAAGTAGAAGGACACTCAAATTTATATCGAGATGAAAATACTGGTGCTATCGTAAATTGCGATAGTGCCGGATATGATCAATATGTAAATTCTCTCACGCAAAAAAATTTGAGAAAAAGAGAACTTGATGAGATAAAAAAAGATATTGATGAAATTAAAACTCTTCTTAAAGAACTGACCAAAAAATAACTAGCCTGAGGAATTAATATAAATAGCTAGAGGTATATTAGCATCATAAAATAATGGCTGTTTATGTATCAAATATAGTGATTGAGCAAGGGTATGATTTCGATACATCCTTTCAGTTAGAGGACACTAGAACAAATTCTCCTTTGATTTTGACTGACGCATCAACAACTGCACAAATGAGAAAACATTATGGAGCATCTACTTCAGTATCTCTTGGGTCAACTGTAACCAGTCCAGATTTGGGTATTATTTCAATTTCTTTAACTGCAAATCAAACAGTTAGTTTGAAACCTGGAAGATATGTTTATGATGTGAAAATTTTAAATGCTGGTAGAGAGTATAAAGCTGTCGAAGGTACAGCACTAATACGAGGGGGAGTAACCAGGTAATGCCGAATATTAACGATAGGATTGGTTCTCAGAATGTAATCCGCGTTTTATCTAACGCATCAGCACCACCTACAAGACTAGTAAACTTAAGTGATGTAGATTCCACTCTAAAAACTAGAGATGGAATGATCCTTGTATGGGATCTTGGTACAGAAACATTCTTCATGACGGATTCGATTGATTCGTCAACTTTAAATATTGCTGGTATTGTAACATTTTCCAATACTGAAAATTCAACAACATCAGCAAATGGTGCTCTAATTGTCAGTGGTGGAATTGGAGTTGGAAAAAAAGTAAATATTGGAGAAGGTCTTACAGTTGCCGGTGTTTCAACTTTTGCATCAAACCTTGACATCAATGCAGCTGTTGATATTTTAAATGGACTTAATGTACAGGAAGAATTAGATGTAGGTGGAACATTTAAGTCTGTTGGTATTACAACTTTAGCATCTTCTGGTGGTATTACAACTACTGGAGGAGATCTCTATATTGGAGGAGATCTTTATGTTGCAGATGATCTTGTATTAGATGAAATAACAGCAAGAAATGCAACTTTAAGTGGTGATCTTTCAGTTGATGGTCACACAGAACTAGATGACTTAAACATTGCAGGTGTTACGACTACCGGTGGTCTTTTAGATATTAATTCGGGTGGTCAAGCAAACACTTTCAAAGTAGAGGATTTAACAAACGATAGAATTGTTATTGCCGGAACTGGTGGTGAACTTGAAGATGATGCCAATTTGACTTTTGACGGCACCAAACTTGATATTGGTGTAAATCTGGAAGTAACGGGAGTATCAACCTTCACTGGTGCTATTGATGCTAATGGTAATTTAGATGTAGACGGACACACTGAGTTAGATGACTTAAATGTTTCTGGTGTTTCTACATTTACTTCTGCCGTTGATATTAATTCTGGTTTAGATGTTGATGGACTAACTGATATAGATGATCTTAATGTAGCAGGTGTATCAACATTTGTTGGTGACGTATCATTTGCAAATAATGTTTCTATTGCAGGAACACTTACATATGAAGACGTAACAAACGTTGATGCTATTGGATTGATAACTGCTAGAAGTGGTCTTGAGGCAGGTTTCCCTGGTGCTGCATCTACATTAACATCTGGGGGTGATTTAACACTCTCTAGAGATTTACATGTTGCAGGTTTATCAACATTTGTTGGTATTGCAACATTCTCAAATGACGTATTTGTTGCAGGAACTCTTACTGCCGGACTTATTGATGGAGGAATTTTCTGATGGCAAAACCAACTACTAGAGAAGAATTAAAAGAATATTGTTTGAGGCAATTGGGTGCACCAGTTCTTGAGATTAATGTTGCAGATGAACAGGTTGATGATTTGCTTGATGATACTATTCAGTATTTTAATGAAAGACATTTTGATGGGGTAGAAAAAACGTATCTTAAATATAAAATTACCCAAGATGATATTGATAGGGGAAGAGGTGGAACTTCATCTGCTGGTATTACTACCACTGGAGTAGGAATTGTTACTACAACAGGAACATCTACTAATATCTCTGGTTTTGGAACTGTTACATCCAATTTCTACGAGACATCAAACTTTATTCAAGTACCCGACTCTGTAATTGGTATTGAAAAAATATTTAAGTTTGATACTAGCAGTATTTCTGGTGGAATGTTTAGTATTAAATACCAATTGTTTTTGAATGACTTATATTTCTTCAATTCGGTAGATCTTTTACAGTACTCAATGACTAAAAGGTATTTGGAAGATATTGATTTTCTTTTAACCACAGATAAGCAAATTAGATTCAATCAAAGACAAAATAGGTTATATTTGGATATTGATTGGGACGCACAGGAAGTAGATAATTTCTTAGTGATAGAATGTTATAGAGCAATGGACCCAGAAAATTTCTCAAAAGTATATAACGATAGTTTTGTGAAAAAATATCTTACTGCTGCCATTAAAAAACAGTGGGGACAAAATTTAATTAAGTTCCAAGGTGTCAAACTTCCTGGTGGTGTTGAATTAAACGGTAGAGCAATTTATGAGGATGGGCAAAGAGAACTAGATGAAATAAGACAAAAAATGTCCTCCGATTATGAACTTCCACCTATGGATCTTATTGGTTAATAGTCATGTCTCTAAATCCATTCTTTCTGCAAGGATCTCCGAATGAACAATTTCTTGTTCAGGACTTAATTAATGAACAATTAAAAATGTACGGAGTAGATGTTTACTATCTACCAAGAAAAATTTTTAAAACTGATGATATAATTCGTGAAATACAATCATCAAAGTTTGATGATGTTTTTATGCTTGAAGCATATATCAACAATTATGATGGATATGCTCCAGATAGTGATATTATGACCAAGTTTGGGCTTAGATTGAAAAATGAAATAAGTTTGACTATATCTAGAGAAAGATATGAAGAATTTATTGCACCATTCTTGGAAGGTATATCATCAGGTATTAGAGAGGGTAGAATTACCGAATATACTTTTGCAGATTTGATCACAAGACCTAAAGAAGGAGACTTAATCTATTTCCCTCTTGGAGAAAGATTATTTGAGATAAAACGAGTAGAATCTGAGAAACCTTTCTATCAATTAGGTTCAAATTACACTTATGAATTGAGTTGTGAACTTTATGAATATGAAAATGAACTTATTGATACAAATATTGAACAAGTTGATAATACTGTAGAAGATGAAGGTTATATTACATCACTTACTCTTGTTGGATCAGCAATAACGGCTACAGCATCGGCATCAATTGGAACTAGTGCAATTAGTGAAATATTCTTAAATAATGATGGTAGTGGTTACACATCTACTCCGACAGTAACATTTTCAGATCCACCAAATGTTGCTGGAGGTGATGTTGTGGCAACGGCAGTTGCTATCACAACAAGTAAAGCAAACGTCCAATCAATTTTAAGATTAGAATTAACAAATGGTGGATCTGGATATACATCTCCACCAACAATTACAATAAGTGGTGGTGGAGGAGCAGGTGCAGCTGCTACATGCTCAATAGGTGGTACTAACTTTACTGTTACCGGAATTTCTATAACTGGAAGAGGACGTGGATATGCATCAGCTCCAGTTATAACACTTAATGCACCTCTATCTGGTGTTGGAGTTACAGCAACTGCAATAGCTACTGTAGATAATGAGACTAGATTAGATACAATTAATATACTTAATGCAGGCATTGGTTATACTTCTGTTCCCACAATTTCGATTGCTGGATTCTCTACAATTGGTGTAGGAACATTCATATATAACGAAGTTGTTACTGGACAGACTTCTGGAACAACAGCACGAGTTAGAGATTTCAGAACAGTTACATCAACAACACCAGGTGTTCTCCCTGTTACTAGTCTAAGAGTCTCACTAAATACTGGTACGTTTAATAAAGGTGAGGTCGTAGTTGGTTCAATATCATCAGCTAGATATGTTGTAGAAGATTATGATACCGAAAGTTATGATAATCCATATGATGTCAACGAAGAAATTGAATTAGAAGCAGATAATATATTAGATTTTACAGAGTCAAATCCATTTGGTAACTATTAATGTTAGGAACATATTTTTATCACGAAATTATAAGAAAGACTATTATTAGTTTTGGGACGTTATTTAATAACGTTTCAATTCGTCATACTAAAAGTGATGGTAGTATTTTAGATGAAACTAAAGTTGGTCTCTCTTATGGACCAATGCAAAAGTTCTTGACAAAGATACAGGAACAGGAGCAATTAACAAAATCAATTGCTATTACTCTTCCAAGAATGTCATTTGAGATGACTAGGATTCAATATGATCCTACTAGAAAAACTGGAGTAACACAAACATTCAAGGCTGTTGATAATGGTGACGGCAAAATGAAAAAAGTGTTCATGCCGGTTCCTTATAATATCGAGTTTGAACTCAATATTTTTAGTAAGTTAAATGATGATGCACTTCAGATTATTGAGCAGATACTTCCATTTTTTCAACCATCATTTAATCTAACAGTTGATCTTGTTAGTTCTATTGGGGAGAAGAGAGATATTCCAATTATACTTGATAGTATTGATTTCCAAGATGATTATGAAGGATCTTTCCAAACAAGAAGAGCACTAATTTATACTTTAAGATTTACTGCAAAGACATACTTGTTTGGTCCAATTGCAGAATCTTCTGATGGTCTCATCCGTAAGGTTCAGACAGATCTTTACAGTGATACAAATACTCAAACTGCAAGACGTGAAATGAGATATGTGGCAACACCAGATCCAATTACTGCTGAACCTGGAGATGATTTTGGATTTAATGAAAATTGGACATTTTTAGGGGATTCTAAAGAGTATAGTCCTACTAGACAAGAGGATATTTGATTGTTATGAGTAATAATTATGATCCTATCGATGAGGCACTCAATACAACGAGTGATATTGTTGAATCGAAACCAATTCCCAAACCAGAGGTTGTTAAATCAAAAGATGTAGATATTGAAAAGGACTATGAATATAGTCGTGCAAATCTCTATTCCCTCATAGA
>NZAU01000039.1 GCA_002686215.1 Candidatus Woesearchaeota archaeon | reverse complement strand
GTCTGGGAAAGGATAAGAAGAAAGTAAAACTTGACAAGAGGGGAAGAGATGTAAATAAGAGAAAACAAATANAGAAAGACTTTGATAAGATAAGGAAAGAAAATCCTAAACTTACTAGAAAAGAGGCTTTAGATAGAGCAGAAAGAAAGAATAGAGATGTAAAGAAAAGAAATAAGGTAAAGCAAGAGTTTGATAAAATTCGGAAAGACAATCCGAAACTCTCAAGAGCTGATGCTCTAAAGAAAGCAACTGAAGCAGTTGATTCTCCACCAAAACCAAAAGGTTTCTTTGGTAGAATTGGTCAAGGTNTTGCAGATTTTGGTNCAGNNNCTAAAGANCTTGCAACCAAAAGTGTNAANGCACTTGGTGGNGGATTAAATTATTTGTCTGGTGGAAACCTTGGNAAACTNGGTAACTTCTTACAAGATCAATACAAAAATGCATCTGAGTTTGCACGAAAACAATATGACAGAGTAACCGCAGTTGCAAAAAGACTGAAGGGTAAATTTGATGCTGGTATGAAATCGTTCCAAAGTAAACTTGGATCGTTAGCAGAGGGAGCAAAGAAATTAGTCATACAGAAAATTTTAGATCCACTCAAACCATTTCTTGATCCTATAATTGAAAAAGCAAAGAGTATTGGAGACTCATTGTATAAAGCACTCCAGAAAATACCTGGGTTTGATAATATCACTAAAGTTCTGAAAAAATTTGGTGGTGCTGGTAGTGGTCAGATCCTTGAAAAACTTGGTGCAAAAGCACTTCCAGTTATTGGTGGTATATTTAATTTACTTTTTGCATATGATAGATTGGCATCTGGAGACAGCACAGGTGCCTTGATAGAAACCGTGTCTGCTGGTTTGGACCTTGGTGGATTAGCACCAGGATCAATGGCTCCTTGATACATATATGTTTGCNCGTGATTTTGTTCCNGCAATNCAAGAGACTGAGACTAATATTATTAATGGAATGGGACTTGGTGGTATTAAATCTGCGTTGGATACTGCTGGGGCAAAACTCCCAGATCTTGGATCTCTGGTCAAGATGATAACTGGTGGTGAAGACAAAAAAGAAACTAAAGAAACTAAAGTAACAGACCCTGCTGCCACTGGAGGAGCTCAACCTACAACTACAGAGAGTGGGTCAAAAATGGGTGAGATTAATGTTGAGAAGAGTAATAACATCGTTAACATTGGTAAGGATTTGATTAGTAAAGGATTCTCTGTTGCAGAACATCCAGACTTTACTAAGACACCAACAGCATCTGGTGGTTCGTATACTCCAGGTGAGGGAAGTGTTTCTGATGTTCACAGTGGTCGTGGACACTACGAAGGTAGAGCTATTGATGTTACAGACTGGAGAGGAACTCTTGAAGATTCAAAGGCAAGATATCGCAGCGTCTTGGATTCAATTTACAATGATGGTAATATGGGTAATAAACTTCTCATCCATGACAGTTGGGGCATAGCAGATCAAACAGGTAAGGATGGTCCTGGAGCACATGGACACCCACAGCACATGCACATTGAGGTAAAGGATAAGGGTGGTAAGATAGGTAAGGGACTCTTTGCAAACCTAGGTGGTCCAGAATTTGTCTTGGACTCAGACTCCTTCATGGCAATTGAAAACAAATTACCAGGATTCCTGGGAGCACTCAATAAAGCAGATGGTGAAGAGGCATTGAAAGTTTTAGCAAACTATGCATCATATGAGCAAGGCGGTAGTCAAACTGTTATTGTGAACAGAAATCAAATCATTGGGGATATGGCACAACAGAAACAACAACAACAGGCACCAATTGTAATTCCCGTTGCCAGTGGATCTGATGCAACTGCTGGACTCTATGCAATGAGTTAAATAGAGATAAGAGGTAGTATTAAATGTCAAACCAAGTAACACTAAGGTCGTCCACGCAGTCTCTGCCAAGAACAATATTAATTACTTCCAATGAAGATCCCAGCAAGCAGGTAGATTTAGTTGGTGGTTTGATATCTATCGCATACTTTGAAAGTATATTGAGTGATACTCTCAGAGCTACGATTACCTTCACTGATACTGGTATTAATAGTGTTGATGGCATCAAAGAGAGTATATTAGAGGGACTTCCAATCGTAGGACAAGAAAAGGTTCTCCTGAAGTTTGAAGATAATAATGAGGTAGCTATTGGTGATAAACCAGAGTTAGTGATGTACGTGAACAAGGTAACTCCTATTGCTGATGACACCAGGAAGACACAGATTAAGTTAGAACTGGTTTCGGCAGAGTTTATTCGTAATGAAAAAACAAGGATAACAAAAAGATATGATGGAAAAATATCAGATCATGTAAAGCAACTATTGACTGAGGGAAATAGTATTGGACTTAAGACTATAAAAGATGTCAGTGACATAGATGAGACATTGAACAATTACAATTATATTGGCAATAATAAAAAACCTTTTTATATCATCAACTGGTTGTCTAGGAAAGCAATCTCTGCAAAGAATCAAAAGAAAGGAAAGAGTGCAGGATATTTTTTCTATGAGACATCAAAAGGATTTCATTTTAAATCTATCGATAGTCTGTTCTCTCAGGAACAGAAAAAATCAATCATCTATAATGATACCCCTGCAGTCCCCGAAGGGTATGATTTAAAAGCTTTGGAGTACAGCAAGGACAATAATGTTAATGTACAAAACAAATTGAAGATGGGAGCATATTCAACAAGAACNATATTGTTTGATCCATTTACCACATACTATGAGGTAATCACACCAAATGCAGCAACTGATGAGGATGCTTTGAAACTTGCTGGTAAGAAATTACCTAAACTAAATGATGAATTTAATAATGAAGGTGCGAATAAAGAGTTCACGCGCACAACTTATCATCTTCTTGATAAAGGAACGTTGCCAACAGGCGATACAAATCAGCAGATAGACAAGTCGGAGGAAGAAAATTTTGAGTACAAAGATATTTTGAATCAGTCTATCATGAGGTTTAATCAGTTCTTTTCTGCTATGGCAACTGTCACGATTCCAGGAGATTTCTCCCTAAGTGCTGCTGACATGGTATACTTGGATGTACCACAACTTGAGGAGGAGAGAGCAGAGAATACCAGTAAGCAAAATAGCGGTCTATATATTATAGCAGAGCTTACACACTACGTACATGTAACCGAGGGCACTTTTACTAAACTATCATTAGCAAGAGATTCATTCGGAAAGACTGGAAAACCAAGCAAATCCAGCATAGCAAACTAAGTATCAGTAAACTTAAATGGAAAGCATAGAAAAGCATATCGAAAAGGATAAGGAGATTCTTCAGGATCCCACAACCAACCCACAGATGCGTCGTCACATTGAAGGCGAACTGCATGAACTGGAGGAGTACGCAGAACATCATAAAAAAGAAATTGAAGCAGGAGATCATCACGATCCTACTTACCTAGAACTTTATTGTGATCAGAATCCCTCAGAACCCGAATGTCTGGTTTATGACGACTGATGGAAGCAAGCACGTTATTTAATCCTGGTTTTCTTGGAACAAACTTTTCATGGTGGGTTGGTCAGATAGCTGACGACTCCACATGGAGAGACAATATTAATTCGGGAAAATATGCGGATAAGAATAGCGTACCTGGTTGGGGAAGAAGATACAAAGTAAGAATCATTGGTCTTCATGATCAGGGACAAGAGACAATCCCAGATGATCAATTGCCATGGGCAAATGTCATGTATCCCATCACTGCTGGTGGTGGACAAGCTAATGCAAGTCAAACANCAAATCTCCGTCAGGGAAATATGGTGTTTGGTTTTTTCCTTGATGGTCAAGATCAACAAGTCCCTGTTATCATGGGAGTTCTTGGCAANAANTCCCAAACAAAATTAAATCAAAAAATTGGAACCAACAGAGTCACCAATACTACTGCTGGAACTTTAGCAACATCTGGATATGCAGATGGTGCTGTTGCTAAATCTGGAACTGCAAGAGAGGTTCCTCCTGATGAGGACAAGAGTGTCACTCAACCAGGATCTCCTGGTGCTGCAAATGAAAATGCTGATGCAGTCCACCAAACAACTGCTGCTGATACAAAACGTTCAGCAAAGTGCAAAGAAAAAATTGTACTGATGAAAGCAGATCCTGCGGAGTTGGTTCCATCAGCAATCAAAGGAATTCAAACAGCGATTGAGAATCTAACTACTAAATTAGATTCATATCTTCAGGCAATCACAAGTTATGCAGATGCTGTCACCAATACTATCACAAATATTCAAAATTTGATGCAAAGTTTTTCGCAAGAAATTGCGAAATACATGAAGGTGATCTTTGATAAGATCATGGAATATGTTATGAAAGTTTTGAATAAGGCAATGAATGCAGTTGTTGCGGCTCTCCCATCTAGTTTTAGATATCAGTTTGCCGACATGAAGGAGGTTCTCACTGATTTGATTCGTTGTTTATATTCAAAATTGACAGATGGTCTCATGGGATTGGTTTCTTCTGCATTAAGTGATGCAATAGATGTTCCTGGACTTGAAAAACAGGCTAGAGATAGAGCAGCAGCGGGTCAAGATGAGAATGGAAACCCCGCTGATGNAACAACAAATCCAAACGTGCCCATGTGTACCGCAGAGTCACTCACTGCTAGGGTATTAAAGGCAGCAAAACCAGACATAGATTCTGCCAATAACAATATCGTAAATAACTTAAATTCCTACATGGAGGATATTAACGATACTCTTGCAGGAGTTACTGGATCTTTTCCTGATATTAAAAATTTAATTCCAGATATCGGTGGAAGCATAACCTCTGCACTATCTTTTGCTAACATCAAACTAAGTCTTTTTGGATGTGAGATAAAACCAAACATTGCACAATCAGATTTCTATACTTTCTGCTCTGCAGGAGATTCGCAACCAGATTCACAAGCACCAAGTTCTAAGTCTATTGATGATAAGACAGCAGCGGAGGATCCCGCTGCGGGAGAAGAACAAACACCATACGTTGAACCCACAAGAGCAACAGCAGATGTAAATAATCAAACTTCTGGACTTGAGGTTGGAGATAAGGTGACAGATCCAGAAGTCCTTGCTGCAATAGAAGAGGAAAAANAAATAGGTAGAACAGGTCAAATATCCACTGTTGATCCATCAACAACAGAAATTACCAATAGACCTTTGACTCAAGCAGAGCAAGAAGAAAGAGAAGCCGCACGAAATTCTCTNGANNTTNANTNATAAATATCATTACGGATATGAGAATGTAGTATAGAAACGCATGTCATCTTTTAATATCTTTGGACCTGCTACTAAGAAAGACATCCGCGTTGGATATGTTGATCCTGACAGAGGATACGTACAAAACGTAAGCATACTTGAAGCTAATAGGTATGCTGCGCTCAATCCTGGAACTGTTTTTATTCTCNACAACAGAGATAAAACTAGATATCTCACAATCAATGANGTNAATGCANTAACTCCTGACGTATTGGAAGTTGATGGNAATGTTTGTGAAGGTATTCAAGGACTAAAACCAAATGAGAGACCACCCTTTACATCACCGTTTGGATCTGGTGGTACAGGTGATGGAACTGAAACAACTGGTGGNGGAACTGGAACAACTGNTGGAACTGATGCTCAACTCACTGGATCTGGAGCATATGATGATGGATGTAGAGGAAGATTATATCTTAGCGGAGGCGGTGGTGTAGGTGCTGTAGGATCTCCTATTTTTGGTAGAGATGGATCTCTCTTAGCAGTTAGAGTTTTGGCAGGGGGATTTGGATATCGATATGAACCTAAAGCAAAGTTAATTGATACCTGCAAAAGGGGATCTGGTGCGGTAATCAGAACAGTTATTGGAGAACTTCCACCTACTGTTGAATATTTTGATCAGATAGAAGATTTTGAGGTATATGATTTTACTCCTGACGGGACAGAACTATCTGGATATGGTAATAGGTTTGGTCCAAATGGAGAGGATTTGGGGCAATGGGATCCAAATCTATTTGCAACTCTTGCACAAGATCCGATTGGAGCAGAGATCCAGAGGTATCAAGAATTTTTAAGGCAGGGAATTAATCCTTTCTGGCACACCAGAAAAGAAAACCCACTTTCAGTCACGTTTAGAGATAAAACAAGTAGAGTTCTTCACAAAGTTACAGACAAAGGATATCGAGAAAGAAGAAGAAAAGCTGGAGTCACGGATGATTTTGGTTGGTCCGACTGGATGAACAAATATGCGGTGTCTCCAGTTCCAGAATCAAATGCGCCTGGCAGTGATTATGCTGGACGTGTAGCAACCATGGAATGGGAAGAGGACTTTCCTTATACTGGAGAGTATGTTTTCCGTGGCATGGCAGACAACATTGGAAAACTATATCTTGATAATGAATTACTCATTCAGACTGGTCAGTTTGGTGGTCTTAATGCAAAAAATGTACAACCAAAAAATACAGTTAGAAAGACTGTACAAGAGGGTGTTCACAGAATTAAAGTTGATCTCTTTAATATTCCCAGAAGAGAAAAACCAAAACCTCAGGCATCTGGATCACAGGATCTGACCATTACCTATCATGGATTGAATCGAGGTTCTGCTAAAACTGTTGGTGGTACGAAAAGATATCCAATTAAAGTAGCAGACCGTGGAAGATTAGGTAGGGGTGATACTGCTGCGATTAAAAATGTTTCGGATAAGAAAATTAAATTTACTGACTCAAGAAGTCAGGATGATACTGATGCAGAATTCAAAATTTTATCAACATCACCTGGAGTAACTGCTAAGTTTACCGGAAGTAATGATAACAACCTTGAATTAGTTGTTAGGGGAAGAGGAGATGTTACCCTTCAATTAGAGTGGGATGATGATCCAAGAAAAAACGGAGAGGCTGTTGGTAATATCAAAGTTGCTGGTGAGACATGGAAACAGACAGCATTCAAGGATAAAAAAGGAGATGTAAAGAAAACCATAAAGGTAGGTGCAAATGAAACCAAAGAAGTAGTTGGAAAGGGTGGTTA
>NZAU01000038.1 GCA_002686215.1 Candidatus Woesearchaeota archaeon | reverse complement strand
AAGGATATGGATGAAAGTGAGTTTGTGACTCAAGAAAATCGTGAATATATAAAGAACGAAACAGTTGCAATGACAGATAAACAATTTATAGGAGATATGTGATGGCATTAAGTATTGCAGAGGTCTTAGACGAAGTAGCAAAGGCTAAGACAAGAGAAGATAAACGAGAAGTCCTGAAGAAAAACGAATCGTGGTCTTTGAGAGCGCTTCTACAACAGAACTTTCATCCACAAGCAAGTTGGTTGATTCCANCTGGCGCTCCACCTTATAATGCAAATCAGAATTCTGCTGATACTTCGTTACTNTATGAAGCAAAGAAGTTAGATTATTATACAAATGGANAGAAAAATATCCCTATGTTGAAAAGNGAGTCAATGTTTGTGAATGTTTTGGAACGATTGAGTCCAGACGAAGCAGAAATTATCATTGCAATCAAGGACCAGAAGTTATCTTATAAGGGACTCACCTATAAACTCGTAAAAGACACATGGCCGGACTTACTCCCAGAACAAGAAGAGAAATCAACTACTTCAGTTACGGAAGAAGAAGAACCAAAACCAGAAGTCGAAAACGCATAAATATAAGTACACTTTGGTTGAAATGGTTATATCAATATAAAAATCTGATTGACACAGTAACCGAACAAAGGAAACGCATGATAAAAGCGGTAAGATACTGTCTTACTCTTTTAACTGCACTTTTGATTCTTACAACTCCTACGAACAGTAAAGTAAGCGATTCTGTAGTATACGTACAAGAACCAGCACCAATAACTTTATCACTCAAACCCGATTATTTTAGCAACATTACTTACTCTAATGAGGAATTGGAGTGTCTTGCGCTAAACATCTACTTTGAGGCAGGAGTCGAAAGTACAGCAGGGAAGCTAGCGGTAGCAAATGTCACTATCAACAGAAAAAATTCAAGTGACTACCCAGACACAATATGTGGTGTAGTAAAAGAAGGCAAACACTATCACGACAAGAAAATTGACAAAAGATATCCGTTGAGAGACAGATGTCAGTTCAGTTGGTATTGTGATGGTTTAGTAGACAAACCGAAAAAGGGAAGAACTTGGAATACTTCTCTTGAGGTAGCAGAGATTGCACTCAAAAAACATTATGCTGATATTCTCATAGACATTACGGATGGTTCAACACACTATCACGCTAATTGGATGGAGAAATATCCTTCATGGGCATATACCAAGAAAAAGATGGCCACTATTGACAGGCACATCTTTTACAAATCTGGAAAATACCGATAATCAACTCAAAACTTGACATTATGAGTTCTATGATGTATACTATAATCATGAACTGATAGGAGATTGATATGAAAAAATTGTTGTTGTCGGTATTCGTTATGTGTGCGATGTATGAGTCAGCGTGGTCAAGAATTGAGAGAGTTTGTATTGCACCCGCTGGATGTCAAATCATTATGAGCACAGGAGAGTGTCCTGAATGTATTGACAAGTTTTACCCAGATGTGATAACAGACACTTATGAAGAAGCAAAGGTAGAGAAGAAGAAAGAGGAAAAGAAAGTCGCAACAAAACCTGTCCAGACCAAGAGGAAATGGAAGTGTATCATTCCCCCTTGTGATGATTGGATTGATAGTGATGGAAATCTTATTGTAAAAAATTGACATGAACGTATTTTATTTGCATACGAGTCCGATAGAGGCTGCACGTATGCACTGTGACAAACATTGTTGTAAAATGATTATTGAGTATGGACAACTACTGTCTACTGCTCATCGTGTTCTTGACGGCACTATGGAATGGGGTCAAACAAAAACTGGTAGAAAAGCAAAAAGATGGAGATTGCCAGATGATAGAGAACGAGAACTTTACCTTGCTTCACATATACAACATCCTAGTGGTGTATGGGTTCGCTCCTCTAGTGGGAATTACGATTGGTTGTATAATTGTTTCGTTACGTTGTGCGCTGAGTTTTATAAACGATATGGTAAGATACACGAAACCGCAAGAAAGTTGACCTTTCCTCTTCAAATACGTCCTCAAAATATTTCAATGTCAGACATGACAGAACCACCTCAATGTATGCCCGATGATGCAAAGATTGTCGGGTCATCTCTTGATGCATATCGTAATTACTATATAAAGTATAAACATGAGTTTGCGAAATGGAAAATGGGCAACATACCATCATGGTATTCTGACAACTTAGAGAAAGGTGAATATGCCCTATTATGATTATCAATGTATGGCTTGTAACCATGTCTTTGAAAAGAATATGCTTATCAGTGAACGTAAAAAACCCACTATGGAACCTTGTCCAGAGTGTTCCAAAAGTGANGTAACTCTTCAACTTGCCACACCATATCATGGTGACCCATGGCGCTTCACAGGAAAAAAACCTGATGCGGCATTCAGAGATCGTCTTAAAGAAATAAAAAAGTCACATCGAGGATCAACTATAGACACTTGGTAAAACTTCAATTTCTTTAGGACTTTATGGCGAAACGTAATCGTAAACTTCGCAATGAGTTGAATGAATTAGAACAATCAGAAAGAAACTTATACTTAATCAATAGTAAGAACGACAATATCAGTAATCGTATGGATGGTCTTTCGTTGAGAGAAATCCTGCCTAAAACTCAAGCNCAGTCGGATACTTTTGATGCATATAATGAAAAATACAACCTATTATTNCATGGATGTGCTGGAACAGGAAAAACGTTTATTTCACTGTATCTTGCATTGCGTGAAATTTCAGAAAAATCATCTCCTTATAAGTCAATAACTGTAGTAAGGTCTGCTGTGCCAACAAGAGANGTTGGTTTTCTCCCAGGCGCATTGCACCAGAAACTTGAAGTATATGAACTGCCGTATCGTTCAATTATCAATGAACTGTATGGAAGGGGTGACGCTTTTGAGGTTGTAAAGAAGAAAGAGAAGTTGAACTTTCTATCAACTTCTTATGTTCGTGGCGTTACTCTCAAGAGAACTATCGTCATTGTTGATGAATGTGAAAACTTAAATTTTCACGAACTTGATTCAATCATCACTCGTATAGGTGATCATTGTAAGATACTCTTTTGTGGTGACTTTAAACAGACAGATTTCAGAAACGAGCGAGAAAAACAGGGTATGCATAATTTCATGGAAATACTGTCATCAATGCAATCCTTTGATATCGTACAATTCACGCAAGAAGATATTGTAAGAAGCAATATGGTACGTGAATATATAATTCAGAAGGATAATCTCAACTATTGACCCAAAGCGGAGAGTCCCAATAAGATTCTCCGCATGACATCATGCTCAAAGAATTTTTGTTATGTTCCCTGTGTCTTTTTCTGCTTTTACTTTTTATAGACAAAACACACGCTCATCCTGACGGAGCAAAACCATTCTGGTATCCATCCAGTTTCATTTACGGATACGTGGAAGGTTGTTCTCAATCAGTAGAAGAGGGAATGTTACCATTCACAGAAGAATTCTGGCCTGATGAGGTTAGGTCTATTTGTGGGTGTGTGGTAGATGCTATGCGACATTCACTGACTTATGAAGAAATAACTGATAATGCTTCAGAGTCCAAAACACTATTCATTGCAAGTGCAACTTTCCCCATTTGCATACAAGAGGAAGCGAAAAGGAAACAAAACAAATGAAACAATTTAATTATGACCTTCTTGAAAACAAAAAACATCTCTTAGAACAAGACAATTCTGGGAGTGACAGAGTATATCATGGTCCAAATGGCACCTANGCATCTGTGACCAATATGTTATANTACATGGTNACNAAACCAGGCATTGATGCGTGGAAAGAGAGAGTTGGAGAAGAAGAGGCGAAGAAGATTTCNACANGAGCTGCAAGTCGTGGAACTCGTATTCACAACTCTATAGAAAAATATCTTCGTGGTGATGATACTTATTTTGAGGGTGTTCCTCAAGAGAATCGTGAACTGATTCAACTTGGACTGAAACAGATTGATGAACGAGTTGACAATATTCGTGGTATTGAACTTGGTATGTGGTCNGATTCACTTGGACTTGCNGGAACATCTGACCTAGTAGCAGATTACCAAGGTGAGTTGTCTATCATTGATTGGAAAACGGCTACTTACATCAAGAAAGAAGAAATCATGTTGTCTTACATTCTACAAGGAACCGCATACAGTAGGATGTTGTATGAACTTTACGGAATGATTCCAAAGAATATTGTGATTTGTTCGTTTATTCGTTTTGACCCAAGAAAACCAAATCCTTTCATGGACCAAGACATATACATTGATTGGAGAGTTTACAATCCTCTGGATTACATTCGTAGGTTGAAGTCAATCGTTGATGCTTTTCACTATCAACGAAAACAAAGAGAAATAAATAATTCTGATACTGTGGATATGCATGGATAGCGATTAAGACGCCGGTTCGATTCCGGCCATCTCCACCAAGGTAACATGGACGGACAAGATATTTTACTTTCTTTCNTCATATTCGGAATCGCAGCATTCATAATATGGGCGTTAGGATTCGTGTTATTTTGATGGGGATGTCAAGGTATTCGATTGGTCGATTAGGTCATGTAAGGAGGTATCCAGTTGAGCAACGACTGTGAAAGTGCAACTAAACATAATCGCAAATAACGCTGATTATACATCTGCATCGGAATATTACGCACTTGCTGCGTAACCGATAGCCGAGTTAGAGGGTCACTTGGGAACAGAAGACCCTCACTTTTAATAACTTTAGGAACAATCATGGCTATATTTAAAAAGAAAAACGATAGTGATGATGGAACAATTGATTCAGTTGAAGAAATGGTAGAATATGAAGAAAAAAAATTATGGGAACAAAATCCAATGGAGGCGTTAAATCACAACAATGTCGAGAAACGCAAAAAAATGAATTGGTATGCTAGATTTGTTCTTTCGTTGATTATAGTTACAACGTTCATTTTTTTGGTTTGGTTATTATTCTATGCTGAGTTACCTCAAGCATCGAGAGATTTGGTTAATATCATGGTTGGAGCCTATGTTGCGGTATTAGCAAAATCAACTGACTATTGGTTCAAGGATAAGGATGATCCAGAACACAAAGAGAGTCAAGACCTGAAAGACAACTCTGAAGCATAATTGATGCAAATTCATGTTGTTGATAATTTTTTGTCAGATAATGATTTCAAAGTAGTTCAAGAGAATTTACTCTATAGAATTGCGTGGAAATATGAAGAGTTTGTTGACTATCAGAATGAAGAGGGTGACAATTTTCAATTCACTCACAGTTTTTTTAAGAATAATCAAATTGACTCACAACACATAAATTTGATAAAACCAATCTTAGATAAACTGCGAGTGAAAGAGTATTTTAGAATCAAGGCTAATTTACAAACAAAGACACATAAAATTCAAACAAATAATTTTCACACTGACATCACAGGAAATTGGGGAGTGATTCCGTATACGACTTCAATATTCTATGTCAATTCAAATGATGGTTATACAGAATTTGAAAACGGAGCCAAGGTGGAAAGTGTGGGTAACAGGTTTGTTTCTTTTCCAAGTGAATTGAAACATCGTGGTACAACGTGTACCAATTCAAAAGTGAGGTCAGTATTAAATCTCAATTATTTAACTTGACACTTTCGTTAATAATGATATAATATGGTTATAAAATGAATATGGAACAGACATTAAACGTGTATACATCAAGTCAGTATAATCAAGAGGTTGAAGAATTGGTTGAGAGAACAGGTATGAAGTATCTCGATGCCATTCTTCACCATGCTGACGAAAACAAACTGGAATCGGAAACGATTGCAAAGTTGATAAACGCAAACTTGAAAATGAAACTTCGTGAAGAAGCGGAACAATTGCACTTTTTACCGAAAACAGCAAAACTCCCTATATGATTCCAAAGGTGACTCCTTTTGAAGTATATCAAAAGTATTTGTCGTTGAAACAACATTTCAACAAGGTTGACTACGATTACTTCAAGTTCAAGGGTAAAGTAAGAGCGAATGCAAGTTCGTTTGAAAACAGAAAGGACAAGCATCATTTTGTCCGTCTTTCAAAAATTTATAAAGAAGAAGACCTCACTAAATTTTTTGTCTCTAATTTCGTTAAGTCAAGCGACCTTTGGATTGGTAATCTTACAAGTCCAGAGGGCAGAGAAAATTATATCTCATGGAAGTCAAAGATCCAGAGCCTTCCATATGTTTTCGAGAATGAGGTTGATGAGATTCTTGATGATTATAATGATTTTAATACACTTTTTGATTGTGTGGATGGTCAACATCCACCTGTGCTTCGCTCGGTATTTGGCGGAGATTTGTCGATTGAGTCCTTCATTATCATGGACTCGATTCTTAGGTTCTCTTCGGTCTTTAATCAGAAGATAGAAGAGTCGGTCATGTGGCCGAACCTATATAGTATGTGTATTAAGTATGCGCCATTCTTGGTTGTGAATAAGCAGAAATATGTAGACATACTGAAAAAACAAGTAGAATTGCATTATGAATAATGTGAATAATCAGAAACACGTAGTAATAAGGAGATCAAATGTCATTTGCTACACTCAAAAAGAACAGTAAGAACAGCCTTCAAAAACTTCAGTCAGAAGTTGAGAAGATCAACAATCCCCAAAACAACAATCAGAAGAACTTCGGTGACGATGATCGGTTCTGGAAAGCAGAACTCGATAAATCTGGAAACGGATATGCGGTCATTCGTTTTCTGCCGGACCAACACAATGAAGACATGGCATTCGTCCGTGTTTTCAATCATGGATTTCAGGGTCCAGGCGGTTGGTACATCGAAAACTCTCTGACAACTCTTGGTCAGAAAGATCCATTGGCGGAGTATAACTCCACTCTTTGGAACTCTGGTGTGGAAGCGAACAAGGAGATTGCTCGCAAACAGAAACGTAGGTTGACCTACTTCTCAAACATCTATGTCGTTGAGGATAAGGCAAATCCTCAGAATGAAGGTAAGGTTTTCATGTTCCGTTATGGAAAGAAAATCTTTGATAAGATCAGTTCGATGGCAAATCCTGAGTTTGAGGATGAGTCACCAGTAGATGTATTCAATCTCTGGGAAGGTGCGAACTTCAAGTTGAAGATTCGTAAGGTTGACGGATACTCCAACTANGANAAGTCGGAGTTNGTAACNGCNGCTCCTCTCTTTGATGATGATTCAAAGTTGGAGAANGTTTATACTCAAACTCATTCTCTTCAGGAGTTTCTGGACCCAAAGAACTTCAAGTCCTACGATGAGTTGAAAACTCGTNTGGATGTGGTTCTTGGTAATACACCATCTCCTGCGATGTCAGCGCCAACTTCCGTNGATTCATCGGAAGTTCCGTTTGACGGAGGAACACCAATGGAGACATCTTCTTCTTATCGTGAGGAAGAAGTTTCTGATGATGAAAATCTTGATTATTTCAAGAAACTCGCCGAAGCGTAATNTACNCTACGTTTCTCATCCTTATCACTCTGTCNGNNNANTCNCCATANACANNNGGNGAGTNNNCTGATGGNNTNCTAANATTTGTCTCGTTGTAANTTTGAGTGTTTGTACTANTATCAACGATGGTAGGTGCAGNACTTGCAACAGCNGTTTCCATTCCAACTCTATCCATTGCCATTTGATTGAGTGACTGTCCAGCAATTGCTTGTGCAACTGGTTCAATAAATGATTGTGCTTGTGGTCCAGATAATGGGATAACCGCTTCAGGCCCACCATCCATAGGTACTGCACCACCATAAGCCGCACCTCTTCCAGTAAAGGTTTTTGCTTCTCCTACAACAACACCAGAACTTGGTAGGTATGATGGTCTATTTACAATAACCCCACCTCTCGCCAAGTTAGTTGTTTTTTCTACTGCTTTATCAGCACTTTGAAATAAACTTTCTGGTACAAATTTTCTGAGAAAAGAATCTTCTGGTATTATTGAGTTTGCTATAGCTGCAAGGTCAAAATCAAACAGATTATTCACAAAACTATAAATCTGGTCCAAGAATTCATTGAACTTAGCAGAGAATGAAAAATCTTTGAGTGCTTTTTCAGCACCTTCAAATCCAAAGAAACCAACAACTGTTGCAACACCATCTTTGAGGAAGTCAACCAACTGTAAAACAGCACCATCAAAGAAACCACCTATTGCACCGATAAGACCATTTAGAAGAGATGGGAACAAACCTTCACTTTTCTCTACTGCATCCTTTGTTTCAAACCCTGCATCAAAAATACCTATGATGATATTCAGAGGTGCAACAAGTTTTGCACCCAAACTTGCAGCCGCTTTGAAGACCGCTTTGAATGGTGAAAGGAAATTGAGTATTTTACTAATTATTCCACCTTCACCTTTACCGCCAGGAAAGAAGTCAAGTATTCCCTGAAATGGTGCTGCTAATTTTTTACCCACATCAGCAACTGAGGAAAATATGTCTTGAATTGTTGTGAATACTTTACCACCAAACCCTTTTACCGAATCTAT
>NZAU01000037.1 GCA_002686215.1 Candidatus Woesearchaeota archaeon | reverse complement strand
TTTATTGTCTATCAGTAAACGATAGTTTTGTTATGAATGCATGGTTCGAAAATCAAGGCATTGAAAATGTCAAAGCATTACCAGACGGAAACTTTGAGTGGACATCAAATGTCGGTGCATTAGTTGAAAAAGGTAATCTAGGTTTCGGCAAAAGATCATGGAGATATGCAATGGTCNTTAACGACAATGTAGTAGAACATGTNTTTGCAGAAGANGANATGAGAGACCTAGCAGATACAGACCCATANGAGGNNTCTGCACCANAAAATGTTTTANAAGCATTAACTGATTCTGAATAAAACAACTAGACANNNACCNGNTNNTNNTGTNANANNGTANNNGGGTTTTTTTATTATGAGTCCTAAATCNAGAAGAATACACAAAGAAACAGCAACAACAGTAGGCACAGGTCTACTNGTTAATTATCCTTTGAANTTANTTNTANTATTTGTTCTCATAGATTTACTTGGTATGACTAACACTTTTTACATAGGCACATTNATTACTTTGTTCATGACAATCTTNGCCTACATGAGAGTNTATATTATAAGAAGACAATTTTTTAGAAATGATNCTAACTAAACAAGACGCTCAATATGCATCACAGGTTTTTATAGATTACTATAAGAACTTTGGTCGTATCGATGATTATCTTCGNAAAGTAAAACTTGAAAGAATGGAAGATATGCCAACACCTTTGTTTGGTTATGGACCAGAAGATGAGATGTTTCAAGACTTTACAATGCATCCAGAAGATATGCAATTTGTNTGTAGAGAAATGCCAAATGATTTATATGANAACTATCTAGAGATAGTCACATCACATGCGATAGAAAAATCTGTGCCAGGTAAAAATTTAAAGTGGGTTGTCTACGAAGTAAATACAAATAANATCGTAGGTTTTATTAGATTCGGTTCACCAACAATCAANTCTAAACCTAGAAACGATTTCTTAGGCAGACCATTACAGACAACAAANATGGAAGTCATGAAGAGATTTAANGATAGNNCNATCATGGGTTTCATAATAGTGCCAACACAACCATTTGGTTTTAATTATCTTGGTGGTAAATTACTTGCAGGTATTTGTTGTTCACATCTTGCAAGAAGAACTCTAAGTGAAAANTATNATACAGANTTCTGTATGTTTGANACAACATCNTTNTATGGTTCTACAAAACAAGTATCACAATATGATGGNATGAAACCTTTTCTANGATATGCAGGTCTAACATTATCAGACTTTGTGCCTGCAATCAACGATGAAAAATACCACGATCTTAGAAAGTGGTTTGAAGATAGAAATAAAGGACCACTTGTTGATGAAGATGCATCGAGTAGAAAGTTAAAGACACAAACTAAAATGATTTCTATCATTAGAAACTCATTAGAAGGAAAAGATTTAGAAACATTTAAGACGGCACTTGTAGATGCAAAAGGTCTTACAGAAAAGAAAAGAACATTTATATCTACATATGGGTATGATAATGTTGCAGACTATCTTAACTTAAAAACAGATACACTAACTAAAAGACCTAACTATGATAGATTTGAATTAGAAGAGATAGTCAAATGGTGGAAAAAATTAGCAGGTAAAAGATTTGACAAACTTAAAACAGATGGCAGATTAAGAACAGAATTAGAAGTTTGGAACAAAAATCCAGATATAGATATAATAAGATGACAAAATTATTTAAAAAAGTTTATCGTGTAGTAGAGAATCCTTACGAGAAAGATGCAGGTATAGAATTGATATCTGGTGAATGGGATGGATTAGTCTATCAATATGGTGATGTGCAGTTCGTAGATGGTGAACCACAAATTAACTTCAAGCGAACTATAAGAAGAGTGCCTAACAATGTTGAGGCAACAGAGGAGGTAATTGAAGAATTACTAAATAATAACGAACTTAATGAACTCATGGGTGATATTTTAGTAGAACTCATGCAGGAACAAATAAAGAGGGAAAATGAACAGAGAGATTCTAAAGGAAGAGATTAAAAGACACGAAGGAGAAGTCTTAGAAATATATAAAGACTCACTTGGTTATTTGACACTTGGTGTCGGACATCTTATAAGAGAAGATGATGAAGAGTATGGCGAACCAGAGGGCACGCCGATATCACAAGAAGTTGTAGATAGATACTACGAAGCAGATTTCGATAAACATCTAGAAGAAACATATCATGTTTGTGAAAAGAACAACATGAACTTTGATGATCTTCCAGAAAGCATACAACATGTATTAGTAAACATGTGTTTTAACTTAGGACCAAATAGACTATCTAAGTTTAGAAATATGTTATATGCATGTTCAGTAGGCGATTGGGAAGAAATGTCTAGACAAATGGAAGATTCTAGATGGTATGGTCAAGTTGGCAGAAGAAGTAAAGAACTACAACAGATGGTGTTGGAAACATAGGAGTATTATGATAGATTTTCAAAACAAAGTGCTAACAGCACAACTAAAACATGCAGATGCAATGATTGAAAAACATAAAATCAATGTTGAAGTATTAACAAAAAATTCATCAGGTGTGGCAGATCATCCAGACATGATGCAAACAGTTGAAGATGAACTAAACAAAATAGGTCATTGGGAAGAAATCAAATCTGTAATCAGAAAACATTTTGATTTCGAAGGCAAAAAATCACTATTAAACGAATAACTTTTCTGATACAATTATATTATGGATTTTTATACGAATGTATGTCGTAGTCGTGANAAGATNTTANTNANAGGTTANCAAGGTCGAACTAAGAAAAAGGTNGCAGTNAANTATAGACCTAATCATTANATNNTATCTAAAAAGANCTGAGTCNCCTTACAANTCTCTAGANGGTCGTAATCTAGAANTTGTNAATCTAAACTCAATGGGTGGCGCTCGTAAGTTCAGAGAAAAGTATTCAGGTGTAGAGGGTTTCGAAGTTCACGGTTATGATAGATATGTTTACACATATTTGTCTGATAAGTTTCAAGGTGATATTAAATATGATACATCACTAATCAAGACTGCGACTCTTGATATTGAGTGTGAGTGTGAAGATGGTTTTCCTGACCCTATCATTGCATCAGAAAAGATTAATGCAATCTCAATCAAACCTTTCGGTAAAGAGTGTCAAGTCTTTGGCATCGGTCCGTGGGAACACAATCAAAATTTAGTCTATCATAATTGTAAAAACGAAACAGACTTACTACAAAAGTTTATCAAGTATTGGCGAACAGAGTGGTTTGATATCATTACAGGTTGGAATGTAAACAGTTTTGATATTACATATCTTTGTAATCGTATCGATAAGATTCTAGGTGAAGATGAACATAAGAAGTTATCGCCATGGGGTCAATCACACACAAGAGAATATACATCAATGGGTTATCAGAAGAATCAAATCTTCGAACTCAGTGGTGTAAACATCATCGACTATCTAGAACTGTATCGTAAGAATACATTTCACAATCAAGAATCATACAAGTTAGATTACATCGCACAGTTTGAACTAGGCAAAGGTAAAATAGATTACAGTGAGTTTGGTTCTCTACACACATTGTATCGACAAGATTATGGTAAGTTTCTAGAATATAATGTTCGAGATGTTGTTCTAGTAGAAGAACTAGAAGAGAAACTAGGTTTTATTGATTTGATTATNACGATGGCTTACAGTGCGAAGTGTAATTACATCGACACATTTGGCATGGTGAAATATTGGGAAACAATCATCTATAACTTTCTCAAAGAACAAAACATACAGACACCACCACAAAGACTCAAAACAGGTAATGATAAGAACAAACCTATTGTAGGTGCCTATGTAAAAGAACCTATTGTAGGTGGTCATAATTGGGTGATGTCATTTGACTTGAACTCTCTATATCCACATCTGATAATGCAGTATAATATTTCGCCTGAGAAGATGATTAAAGGCAATCGTCAAGATGTCACTGTAGATAGAATGTTAAACAAACAATGTGACTTATCTTATTGTAAACAAACAAACACAACAGTGGCACCAAACGGTGTTCTATTCTCTCGTGACAAACAAGGCATGTTTCCTGAACTCATGGAAACTTTCTATGAAGAAAGAAAGAAATGGAAAAAGAAAATGATTGAGTATCAAAAAGAAAAAGAACAGACTCATATCAGACACCCTAGAAGAAAAGAACTCGATACATTAATTAAAAGGGCATACAACAATCAACAAGTTAGAAAGATTGCANTGAACTCAGCCTATGGTGCAATGGCGAATCAATACTTTGCATTNTTCTCTATNGANATGGCAGAGGCAATCACTTTGTCAGGTCAACTTGCGATTCGTTGGGCAGAGAAAATNGTAAATGAATATCTTAACAATGTTCTTAAAACAGAGNANGAAGATTATGTAATTGCAATCGATACAGANTCAATCTATATTACNATGGANAAATTAGTGCAACAAGTATTACCAGATGCACCAAAAGATANAGTNATAGACTTCTTATCTAAGGCAGAAGTTCAGATAGAAGATGTATTAGAAAAAGGTTTTATTGATCTTGCAGATTACACAAATGCATTCGAACAGAAAATGGAAATGGGTCGTGAAGTCATTGCAGACAGAGGTATCTGGACTGCCAAGAAAAGATATATCTTGAATGTTCATGACAATGAGGGCGTAAGACTCACTACACCTAAACTCAAAATGATGGGTATAGAAACTGCAAAGTCATCAACGCCATTATGGGTTAGAAAGAAACTAGAAGAGGCACTTAAAGTTGTGATGACAGGCAATGAACAAGAACTCTGGCAGTTCGTAGAGACTGCACGAAAAGAGTTTCGTAATCTGCCTGCCGAAGATGCCAGTTTTCCTAGAGGTTGTAGAGGTCTAGTTCAGTATCAAGACCCTACAACAATTTATTCTAAAGGCACACCAATACATGTTCGAGGTGCCTTGTTATACAATCATCATCTCAGAGAGAAAAGTTTAGACATGAGATATGAAACAATCAAGAATGGTGAGAAGATACACTTTACATATCTTACAACACCTAATCCTATCAATGAGAATGTGATTTCATTCACATCAGTATTACCAAAAGAGTTTGACTTGCATAGATTTGTTGACTACGATATGCAGTTTGATAAATCGTTTGTTGAACCACTAAAGGCAATAGTTCAGTTGATAAACTGGAATGTTGAACCTGTTGCATCACTTGATAGTTTCTTCTCATGATAATAANNGAAGTNGACTACAGAGTTGCAACTTTATTNNTACANAAGTGGCANTACTCACCTATAATACCTAAACTTACNAAACANTGGTTGGGTTGTTATGTNNANGANGAGTTAGTAGGNGTATTATCATTNGGGTGGGGNACNAGACCNAAACATACNATACAAGTTTTATTTCCAGAACTAACATCTGCTGATTACTTTGAGATAGGTAAAATGGCAATGACAGATGATATGCCTAAAAATTCAGANAGTCAGATGTTATCNTTAGTNATTAAATGGATTAGACAACATCTAAGAATCAAATATCTNTTTACATGGGCAGANGGCATCGTAGGTAAAGTTGGTTATGTATATCAGTCTGCAAACTTTTTATATGGTGGTTTTTCTGAGACAGATTTATATGTGACAGAGAATGGTGAGAAAGTTCACCCTAGAACTATGCAAGGTCTTTTACCTAATACAGATGGTAAAAAATATGGTCATAGACCAAACTACGAACAAAGAATAGACTTGAACTTGAAAAGAGTTAAGGGTAAACAATACAAATATATTTACCCTATAAACAAAGATGATAGAGAGTATCTCTCTAATTCTACAGTTGAATGGACTATAAACTATCCAAAAGATGACAACTTAGAATGGAAAGTTATGGCACCAGGTGAGAAAGAATGGTCTACAGTAAGTGAGATACCATTTATATACAANAAAGATTTTCAAGAGTTCAATAGTAGAAATGTAAATAAGATAGAAGATAAGTTCGGAAACGCAAGTCTCGATTCTTTCTTTACATAAATAANAGTATGGCATATAGTAAAAAAGTAGTAGATAGATTTAATTCTGTATTAAATAATCCANAGGCACATTCAGTAGGNAGATTTGACCCTAAAGACCCAATGGTTGCAACAGGAATGACAGGCGCACCTGCATGTGGTGATGTTATGAAACTACAGATTAAACTTGATGACGATGAGAGAATCGTTGATGTTAAGTTTAAAACATATGGTTGTGGTTCTGCAATCGCTTCTTCTACAATGTTTGTCGATATGCTTAGAGGTAAAACAATAGAAGAGGCAAAACAAGTCAAAGATAAAGATATCGCAGAGGCACTTGAATTGCCACCAATCAAATTACATTGTTC
>NZAU01000003.1 GCA_002686215.1 Candidatus Woesearchaeota archaeon | reverse complement strand
AAGATTTACAACATTTATCAGAGATGATAATAGAACTGAGTTGAGATTTGGTGCAGGTGTATCAGATAATCCTGATGAGGAAATAGTTCCAAATCCAGATAGAGTTGGTTCATCACTAGCAAGTGGTGTTAGTAAGTTAGATACTGCTTTCGATCCCGCAAATTTTTTAAATACAAGAACTTATGGATTAGCACCAGCCAATACAACATTGACAATTAAATACACTGTAGGTGGTGGTATAGAAGACAACGTTCCTGCTAATGATATTAAAAATTTAAATGATGTTACTTTTGATATAGATGAAACTAACTTAGTAGCAGCAACAGTTCAAGATGCAAAAGATTCAGTAGCGGTTAATAATCCAGACCCAGCCGCAGGTGGTAGAAGTGGTGAATCTTTAGTAGAGGTAAAGAATAACGCACTTGCTTATTTTCAAGCACAGAGTAGAGCAGTTACAAAAGAAGACTATATGATAAGAGCATTATCTCTACCACAAAGATTTGGAAACATAGCAAAGGTTTATATAGTTCAAGATGAACAACTTAATCAATCTGAAGAAGATGTCATGGATAATGAGGGAGCTGCAGCACCACCACTTGAGGAACAAATAGAAAATATAAATCCTTTGGTTCAAGAAGCAGCAGATTTAAAAACAGCAAAAGCAGAAGCTAAAGTTGAAAGTGCTGCAAAGGTTAGAGAAAAAATAGCAAAAGCTAGAATGACTTCACCAAAAACACAAGAAAATGAACCAGATGTATCGTTTGGTGGTAGCGGAGCATCAGCAACAAATCCACGTGGTAGAGGAGGATACTAATGGCTACTAAAAAAGCATCAAGAATACCTAATCCATTAGCATTAAATATGTATGTGTTAGGATACGATTCAAAGAAAAAATTAGCAAACTTAAATCAAGCAGTTAAAGAAAATTTACAAACCTATCTTGGTCAATACAGAATGGTTACGGATGCAATCAATATTAAAAATGCTTTCGTAATAAACATTGGTGTTCAGTTTAGTATCATGACACGACCAAACTTTAATAAGAACGAAGTTTTGATAAGAGCTATCGAAGAAGTAAAAACATTTTTTGATATCGACAGATGGCAAATAAATCAACCAATCGTTTTATCTGATTTAGTTTACAGATTGAGTTTAGTAGATGGTGTAGCTACTGTAGTTCCACCTGTAGAAAATAATAAACAATCCTTACCAATCGTTATAACAAANAAATANAAATCAGCAAATGGTTACTCTGGNAATCTATATGATATAGANGCNGCTACTAAGAATGGTATAATCTATCCATCATTAGACCCATCAATTTTTGAGTTGAAATATCCTGGCACAGATATTGAGGGTAGAGTAGTAGGAGATAACTAATGCATTATTTTGAATTCGCTACAGCAGATGCAACATTATATGAGGGTGAAGCAACCCAATCAGTAAACACAGGTTTAGACCCCATACTTGAAGTTCGTAAAGACATGAATGATACTGGTACGGTTATAAACGTATCAAGAGCATTGGTAAAGTTTGATATGAGTTATATAAGTGCTTCAGTTCAAAATGGATTGATACCTAAATCAGCAAAGTATTATCTTAATCTATATGATGCAGGTTCAAGTGATTTACCATCATCACAAACACTTTACGCTTATCCAGTAAGTCAATCATGGACTATGGGTGACGGAACATACCATTCCAATCCACAGATTACAGAGGGTTGTAGTTGGAGATATAGACATGGTGAGATAGATGGAACACAATGGATAAGTGGTAGTAACAATACTGGTGGAACTTGGTTTAGTGGTAGTTACGCAAACGGAACAAGAAACTTTACACGTTCTGCTTCTTTAGAATATGAGACAACCGATATCCGTATGGATGTTACTGACATAGCACACGCTTGGATTTATAGTGGTTCACTATATGCTAATGAGGGTTTCATGGTAAAACGTAGTGGTAGTGTTGGTAACACAGATAGTGGTAGTGGAGTTCAAGAGGGTGATGGTATACAATACGGACAACTTAAATTTTTCTCAAGAGATACATCCACTATCTATCCACCTAAGTTAGAAGTTGAGTGGGATGACCATAGTTGGAGCACAGGTTCTCTTGAACCACTCACAGGTTCAGCTTTAGAAGACACTGTAATTTACTTCAAGAACTTACGTGAAGAGTATAAACAAAATAGTAAAGTTAGATTTAGACTTGTAGGTAGAGAAAGATATCCTAAGAAAACATACTCAACCACAGCAGCTGAAGTAGCAGTAAAATATTTACCAAGTGGTAGTCAGTTTATAGAACATGGAACTTATTATCAAGTAAGAGATGCAGTAACAGACGATGTAATAATTCCTTACGGAACAGGTTCAATTGTTAGTTGTGATACAGAAAGCAACTTCTTTAATATTTGGATGAATGGTTTCCAACCAGAAAGATATTATAAGTTTGAGATAAGAGTGGTGACAGGTTCTAAATCAAGTCAAACTCAAATAGTAAACGAATATGATAATGAATATGTATTCAAAGTAAGTAGATAATGCCTTATACAAAAGAACAACTCAAAAATAATGAACATTATGAGAGAGTGATAGAAGCAACTCGTAGAGAACAAATAAATACTTTTGTTAAAGATGAGAGANACTTTGAAGCTTCTGGCTCTAACTCTGCCGCAGCTAAAACTCTAAGAATGAAGTCAGGTGAATTTGTTTCTATACCNGAGATAGAAGACGATCCTACACAAAAGATAGTTGTTAAGAACGAAACCTATTACGTAACTGAAGATGCTGATAAGTTTATTGATACTAATATAAGTGAGTTACTCAATAACAATCCCGTTCAGACTTTAACTGTAGGTGAGTTTTTTAGGGAATATGAAAAACTAAAAGATACTATTCAGTCAGAGGGTGCATTAGAATCTCATAGATACTTGTATGAGCAGGCTTTGATATATCTTAATGCAGGAGATGAACTTGCTGATATGAAAGCAGAATTACAAAGGGAGATTGACAACCTAAGACAATTACAGGTTGAACTTCAAGCAGAGATACAAGAAAATGTTGAAGAAGATAAAGTAGACGCTGCGTTTGCAGAGTATCAAGCAAGAATGGAATTGTATAAAAATACAACTAAAGCATACACAAGACAAGAGTGGGATAGTAACGGACAACCAAAAGCATCAGAGACGGCTGGATATCAAGCTCTAAGATTTATTAGACATCCACTTGGAAACAATCCAGGTAAAGAACATACCAAACAACACGTAAAAGTTACTTACGTAGGTTATGGAAGAAAAAACAAAAAGAAACAAAGAAAGAATCAAACACCTGTGACATTTAGTGTGGAAGCAGTTGGAGACCCAACACTAACTTATGAATGGCAAGATGCAGCAACAGGAACAAGTGTTAAGTTTCATGAAAAAGCAAAATATTTTAAAGGTGAAGACACAGCAATACTATCAGTAAANAATGGTTATANATATGGTAGTGGTTTTGGTCCNGTATTGAGATGTAAGATTTCAGACCAATCAGGNGAAAGATTTTCAGAGAATTGTGAAATAAGTAGAAGAGCAGTTAACGCGAGAAAATAAAAATGGCAAGTAAACAGATACCAGACTCAAGTATAAGTAGACAAAATATAGAATCAGATTTTGGTAGATTTCCAACTGATTTTATAGAATACTGCGTATATGATTCCGATGATAATTTTATCGTTGCTAAAATAATAGATGGTGGTGCTAAATCAGATTTAGTCGAATTAAATCCTGGCAGAGATTTAAGAAATTGTGGTTTAGTAGCAGGAAAGTATAAAATAGTATACAAATTTTTGAGACAAAGAGGTGGTAAACCAAGAGTGTTCTTTGTAGACGAAGTTGGTGAAATGTGGAATGGTGATATTCGTCAAGAGGGTGATAGATACTTTAAAGGTGCAGAATTAGATTTGAATAATTCTACTACAAGAGAAGAAGTTTTTATTTTTGATGATACATACGTGGTTCATGAAATATCACCATCAAGACAAGAAGTTAGAATAATACCAAAGGCTTCAGATATATCAGAATACCAAAATGGATTTGCTTCTTTAAACTTCAAGGAGTTTAGATACAATCCAATCCTAACTGATATAGCAGGTGATGGAAAGATTGACAGTGCAGACCCATTTAAGTTTACGTCTACATTAGATGATTCTGATGGTGGATTTAGAGAAGAAATGGTTGGTGGTTTTATAGAGATACAAAACGCATTTATTACAGGATACGAAGAAACAGTTTCATACAAACAAGTTCCTAATCCTGCTTTTGTAGCAAGTCAACCTACCGATGAACCACCACCTGTTAACAGAATAAATTTAGCAAAAGAAGTAGCAAGAGAAAGAGCAGATGTTGAAAGAGCTAAACAATTACAACCAAAGGTAGCTAAAGAAGATTCAGCTGAAGAAAGAAATCCTCTTAAACCAAGAAGTTCAAGAGTTAGAGCAACTACAAATACTAACAGAGGGTCATCTACTGCAAGAGATGATTTCGATTTATAATGGCTAGGTCAAGAAGAGAAGAATTTTTATATGGTGAACGTCAAGGTATGGCTGAAGTTGGAGTTGGTCCTTCTGAGCCAGAATCTACACCTACCGATCCTGGCTTAGGACAATCTGCAGAGAGTGAAGTTGCTATGGATACTTATGGTTCTCAAGAGAATACTGCTAGAGAGGTTATAAGAGCAGCTCAAACCGATGAGGATCCTGAACCAGGTGCACCAAGTTTAGAAAAACTTACACCACCACCACCTCTACCAAAAGAAACTAAATTAGCAGAACCTGACATTGTTCCAGCTACTGTGAGACCAGCACCACCTCAAAATCCACCACCACCTACACCTGAATTTTTAACAGAAGAGGTTAGAACTTTTAAACCCATATACAGGTCTTTCAGAGCTCAAGTTGTAGAAGTCATAAATAGGAATACAGTAAAACTTGATACTGACTTTAATCAGAAAGCTCAAGAGAATGGTGTGGTTGAGGGTGACTATCAAGGAACAGACCCAAGAGCAAGGTTGACATATAATGTTACGTATCCAAATTTTAGAATAGATGATTTAAAAACAAGTCTACACTTCGACGAAGATAAAACTGCATTGGTAACTAATATGCAGTTAGATGACACTACTGTTACTGAGTATCCACATTCATTTGTGATGAAGTTAGATGAACCACTTGATTCAACTATAGTAAAGGGTAATGAATTATTAGTAGCAGATGAAATAATACCTCCCGTTACAGAAGAGGTTGTCTTAGTTCCACCAGCAGAGGAAGACAACTACACAGTTCTTAGGAGTCCTAATACTGACGAATTGGGTGATTCACCAAGAAATAGAGGAACAAATTTTGTAACTCAAGATACATTAAAGACGACCGACCCAAGAATTAAAAAAGACTTTGAGGATACGTTAGTATCTGCAAGTTTAGCAAGTGTAGATTTAAACATAGATTATTCCGTCTATGGTAATTTTGTAAACTTTAGTTCTGCAGAACAACGATTAAAGAATTTCAAGTCTAAGGTTACTAATATAGATACTTACACAGCAGAGAGTTCTTCACTTGTAGCAGTTAGTGCATCTGGTGCAGATGTAAGAAAGTGGGATAGAAAGATAAGAGAAGTAAAACAAAACTTTACACCATACGAAAAATATCTATGGGAAAACTCTACTTCATTTGTATCGGGTTCTGTATTAAGAGATACAGTTAGATATGACGCTGCCTGGCCTAAGTCAGGTGGTTCTGGAACTTACGCAGATCCTTACATAAACTATCCAGCTACAGCTTCACAAGCTATCGCTTGGTTTGATGGACAGATAACAAGTGCTAGTGCATACGACTCAGCTAATAGAAATAGTATAAAAAACCTATTACCACAATTTGTCAAAGAGGATAGTGGTAACGAAGACTTCATAAAGTTTGCAGGAATGATTGGTGAGTTCTACGATAACATATGGACATATATCAAACACATGGATAAGATACACGATCGTAGTGANGGTATTGTAGATAGNAATGAGGGNTTTNCAGATGACTTGGTATTTGATGTAGCAAAAGGNTTAGGATTNNATNTAAANTCAAANAANGATTTGATNTCNTTAGAAAGATGGCATTTAGGTCAGTATCTATCAGGTTCTACCTATGTTCAGTATTCTTCTACACCAGAAAAGAAAATACAACAAGAAATTCAAAAAAGACTTGTCAACAACTTACCTTTCTTTCTAAAAACAAAAGGAACACCAAGAGCACTACAAAGTGTTATAAATTGTTATGGTATACCATCTACGATATTAAGAGTTAGAGAGTTCGGAGGTCCTGATGTTAAAGGGAAGACAGGACAATTTCTTATACAACGTAAGTTTGACAGAGCATTAGTATTGTCAGGTAGTCAATACGTGACTACAAAATGGCCTAAGATTACCACACGCCCGAATACAGTACAACTAAGATTTGCTGGAGCAAATAGTGGTAGTGGATTACATAATAGATATTTGTTAGAAGCACAAGAGTCAAGTTCTAATACATTTAAGTGGGGTATACTACTTAGAGATAATGGTTCTGNTGATTCAAGAGGTTCGGTAGATTTTGTTCTATCAGGTTCTAATGGTTTCTTATCAGCTTCGGTTACAGACTTCCCAATATACGATACTCAGTTTAGTTCTGTTATGTTGACAAGAAAATCATCAAGTGGTGCAGAGTTGACAACGGATAGGTCTAATCAGAGTATTGACTACACATTATTTGCAAAACGATATGATGCAGGTAGGAGTAAGATTATAATAGAATCTTCAGCATCNATGACAATAACAGGTTCTACCTATAATACATCTTTCCATTCTGGTTCTAATAAACTATACATCGGTGGTTTAGCAAACGCTAGTGGTAAATCAGGTTACACCAAGTTTACAGGNTCTATGATGGAATTCAGAATGTGGAAGACTGCTCTAAGTGAATCTAAGTTTGATAATCACGTAGGTGCGCCAAACGCATTTAATGGTAATCACGCATCAGCATCGTTTACTGATTTGATTACAAGATTTTCATTTAATGATAATAAAGATTTAAGTAGTGATAAAAACATACCTGATGTTAGTGGTGACACAAGTTATACAGAGACAGGTAGTGCAGTCGGATTTGTAAACAATTCATTTACTAACATAGAAGAGGAACACAAACTATTAGTTCCAAATCTTGGACCAAACAGATTGATGAGTAGTAAAATTAGAATAGAAGATTCTAAATTGTTAAACAATCTTAATCCAAAGAAAAAGGTTGAACAATCATCTTTTGATTTAGCTCCTGTAGATTCTAATAAGGTTGGTGTATACTTTGCACCATCGGATGTTATTAACGAAGATATAATTCGTTCTGTAGCTGATTTGAATTTTGATAAATACATCGGAGACCCAAGAGACCAATTCAAACAAAGATATCGTGGATTGAAAAAGGTAGCTGAATCATATTGGCAAAAGTATACATCACCAAATAATTTTTGGGATTATATGAGACTGATTAAATATTACGATAATTCTATATTTGATTTAGCAAGAAAGTTTATGCCAGCAAGAGCTAACTCTACATTCGGTATTGTGATAGAGCCAAACATATTTGAAAGAAGTAANGAAGTATTATACACCTCTATGAGCTTTGACAATATGTCGTTCAGAGGNNANATAGANTTAACACAATANGCNGTAGANAANNTNTTCTCAGCAAGTGCAGAATANAAAACATNNANNGGNNNAATNGGATANGATANNAATCATTCACAATCATTTGACTCTGATATATTCCAAAAACCATCACTATACAAGTTAGAGTCTATAGATAATCTTGGAAACTATGGTGGAACATATCTTACAGCTTCTGTAACAAGAGGAGGTCCTAATTACATATTTGGTGAGGGAGTTCAACCATTTGTTAGTGAGTCAAGATTATCAGAACATAATCAAGATTTATTAAAATTTTACACAAGTTCGTTAAGTGTATCTATAGCTAACGGATTTGGTGCTACATTTAAGTTAGATGGTAAGTATCAATACAGCTCATCATTTACAGGCTCAAGACATGATGCAAAATATGACCAATATTCTAACTTAGCAAATTTATTTTATGAGGGTTGTTTACAAACGATAGATACAACACCTGATGGATTTTCGCCAGTAGAAACTACTGATACGAAACAAACAAGACTTGTGGTTCAAGAACCAGGTAAGTCAAGATTAAAAACTGAAAGATAAATTAGATTAGTATATATTTATAACTAAGGTATACTATTCTAAAGATAAAATCACAAATTCGAAATAGGAGAAAACAAAATGGGTTATCTTGATAACACATCAACAACCGTAGACGCTATACTAACTAAAAAAGGTCGAGAGTTATTAGCAAGAGGCGGTGATGAATTCAAAATTACTAAGTTCGCACTTGGTGATGATGAAATAGACTATGGACTTTATGATGTAACTCACCCAAACGGAACAAATTCTTATGGTTCAGCCATAGAAAATCTACCGATGTTGGAAGCATTTCCTGATGAAAATCAGATTATGAGATACAAGTTGGTTACATTACCTAAAGGAACAAGTAAGATGCCTATACTTGAATTGCCAATACCATCAACTGGTTTGACATTCACAAGTGCAGGACAAAAATCAGCAATATCACCTGATACTAAGAATGGTTCAGACGCTCAGTTAGGATACACAGTAATCCTACATAACTCTGATGCAGCTGACTTAACTGTAGCAGCAGGTGGTGAAGTTGTAACAGGTGGAGCAACAACTCCAGTATTCTTGAGTGATGCAGAAAGAAAGAAGAGTATATCTGTAATCGGTAAAACTTTCTCACTTATCGCGAGAAGCACGACAGCAAAGATTGTAACTCAGATTACAATTATTGGAAACGAAACTGGCGCTGTAACTACAGTTCCTATAACAGTTAATAGTAACGCATAGGAGATAAGTCATGGCTGAAATTTTTACAAGATTTGATCCCGCACAAGATGTAGTGTCTAATCTAAGACAAACTGTATCTTCAGGTATGTGGAGTGGTGGTGTCGGAACACTTACAACATTCTTTACATCATCTACACAGAGTTCAAGTAACGGACAATATTACTATGATATGTATAAAACTGATCCCGCTAGTGATAGCGAAGCAGAGATACAATTTTCTGTAGCTTATGGTGATAGAAATGGTAGTGGTTCATTAGGACAGACTGGCAACTTCCCAAGTAAAGCTATCTACTCACAGTACAGAAACTTACTCTTAACACCAGGTGATTCTAAATTCACATTTGGTGGTAGTGTAGATTCTGATAGAATCTATGTTCTAACTATGGGTAGAGCAAGACTTCGTGAGAAGATGGATCCAGGCAATTGGGAACTTCACTTGAGTGGTAGTGTTGGTATAACTGTAGGAAACCAATTATCACATACAGGTTCATTTATGAAACTGATTGATGATAGTGGTGCTACTACAAACCCAACTGTCAACGCAGGTGGTAGAGTATTCAACGTTGTTAGTGGTTCAATCGCAACAGGAACTGCAGTAACTAAAACAGCAGCAGCATCTCAACCAGGTGGTGGTTTAGGATTATTTTATCCTGACTTAGGTATTATCGTGTTGAATGCAGACACAGTAAGTGTATCCGCTTCCTTTACACAGGGTAGTGGTTCTGGTGTTGATGGAAACAATGCAGGTGAAATGTATAACGTGATTAAGAGAGGTGAATACTTTGTATCACGAAGAGAAGAACAACTCAATACAACACACTACTTTGCAAGAGCTACAAATCAGAAATTTAACTTTAGTAATAATCCTACATTCTTTACTGCTTCTGATGGTTCATTAACAAACGCATCATTTAAAAACGATCCTAAAGCATACATCACAACGGTTGGATTGTATAATGATACAAATGAATTATTAGCAGTTGCTAAACTAAGTAAACCAATACTGAAGAGTTTTAGTAGAGAAGCTATAATCAAAGTTAAGTTAGATTACTAATACAAGGAGACTTGGGTGTTTAAAAATGTAGACCCATCCGATGTATCAGTAAAAGAATTTGTTACCAACAAACGATTTACAGTAACCGATATCGATAGTGGTAGTGGTGTCTTTGGTTTAACTGGTACATCATCAAGTAATTATGCTTTCGCAGTTGATACAGCAGACAAAACGACATTTGTAAATGACACAGCACCATTNAGTCATTCGTTTTTTCANATNCCNGTATATCAGACAGATAAAGCATATGTATTATAGGGACTGGCCTAATCCCTACAATTCTTACTGCTTCCATTCTGAGTCAATAAGAAAACTACATGGTTCANTAACTGCTATTACAGTTCCACGTCAGTTATTTGGTGAGAAGATAAATCCTGGTTCAATCAGACTAACGGATGATTCAGCAGATTCTACATTTACTATTTTAGATGACAGAAAAGGTAATCTGTATGACAANAANTTTTCATCAAGTTTTGCACAACGTTCAGCATCAGCAAATGGTTCTGGCTCAAACGTTGGTAATATATTTTATGAACATGGATTGCTAGTTTTTACAGATACAGGAAGTTATTCTAACGTTGGAACAGGTAAAGGTGGTGATGGATTTAGTTTACAATTTGAAGCAACACAAACTCATTACGAATATGAAATCGGTGTAACTGCAAATGAGGGTGAATTTAACTCTACAAACAACATTTCAATATCACAAAATAGAAGTGGTTCGATAAGAGTTGAGAGTGGAACTACTAATATTAAATCACTATTTGCGCCAGGTGACAACCCAAGTAATGGAACTGGTAGTCTAAAGACATTTTACAATCCAACAGAAGAAGTTGAAGGTTTCGCAACTCATTCAGAGTTTAGACCTTACGTGACTACAATAGGATTATACAATGACCAAAATGATTTATTGGCTGTAGGAAAATTAGGAAGACCAATAAAAAATGACGATGATTTATCTTTAAAATTTATTGTCAGGTTTGACGTATAACACCAATATATATTATATTTATTAACGTATAAAACTGTTTTTACTAAACCTCGTCCGAGGTAGAAATGTCCTTTTTTAAATAACGGAGAATTTAATGCGTAAATTCTTGATAACCCTTTTGATGGTTATGGGTTTCATACAAGCTCAAACACCTATCATTAGGTTAATGCAATCGAGAGAATACAAGACACCAAAGTTTTGGTGGAGAGACCAAGAGACATTCAAACTTAGGGGATACTTAGCAGATGACACCACAGGTATGAATACAGCTAATGCTGCTTCTGGTGTAGCTTATAAGAACAACAACTTTGATGCTTGGAGAGATTCAGTAATGACTGTTGCCGTTACACTTGATGATAACGGAGCAAGTGTTACTGCATTTCGTTTAGATATAGCTTTTGATAATGATATATTCACATGGGGACACGACTCAACTCATGTAGAGAAAGGTGCATATATAGCAGGTTGGACTGAGGGTGATAGTTCAGCTGGTGCACATTATTCTTATGAGGTAGTTAGATATGCTAATGTAGGATATACCGATTCACTAGCTGCAGCTGGTAGNGAAATATCTGTTAGTGACAGTCGTTACGATTGGTTGAGAATAACTATGGTATCTCATAACGGAAACGTAAAGACATTCGGTAACGGAAATGGAACTCAAGTAGAATTATTAAAATTACATTTTAAGGTAGATGATGTGGTGGATAGTTTCGCACCACGTGCATTCAGAGTAGCTACAAAATATAATGGTAGCACAGGATATTATACCTACGTAACAAATGGAAACTATGCAACAAACTACAAAGTCTATATTGATGGTAATACAGGAACAGAACAAGTTGGTATAGGTGGTGCTAGAGGTGATATAACACTACACCCAAAACTATTAGACGTTGAGGGATACTTCAGATATGCTCAAGGTAAAGACAGAGCTCTTGGNGCNGCTTGGAGTGCACCAGCAGAAAACACATATCCNTATTGGAAAGTNAAATTNGAATTAGATAGAAACGAAGCTAACTTTAATCCTAGAATATCTAATTGGTTAAACTTAGAGAATACAACTAATGAAAGTAATTTAGTTGATGAGGATAATTCAGATGATGTTATTGGAGACCATACATCAACATTCTATTATGATAAGAAATCAACAACAGCTCTTCAAGTATTACCCAAAGAGGGATTCTTAGGTATCTCTTATTACGATTCAACTTACACCGATGATAANGGATATTATAATATTCAGTTACCAAGAAACAATAGGTATCGTATTTCATTCTGGCCACCTGATGCAAGTGATGATATTGAAGACCACGTTCAACTTGAGTTAGATAGAACTGCAATCACGAATGCTAATGATGCTATAGCTTCATTTAATTTCCAATCTGGTAAACATCATAACTACAATAGTGGAGCGGGTAGAATCGATACATTGACAGCTATTGAGTATTTAATAGGAGATGTAGATGGTGATGATGTCTATCAGTTAAATGACACTTATATTTTATGGGCTTATGTTTCAAGTATACTGAACAATTACACTCATCATAATGGTAATTCTTATGAAGATTGGGCTACTATCGAGGTCTTTAAAGAAAGTGGTAATGCTAATGATTACACTTATTATCAAACGGTGAACGGACAATCACGACCACAAAAATATGAGTTCACGGTATATTGGGATGAGACCACAACCGCTGAATCAGGTACAGCTGGTGACAGAGCATCTGGAAATAATAACGGTTTAAAATCACCGACCACAACAACAAGAGCTTTAGCCACAAATCAAAAGGCTTTAACATTTGGTCAGATAGAGACTATCAACCCTCTAATGGATGACCATCAAACAGGATTAGATACTCTTCATTTAATATTAGGTGCTGGTGATTCTGAGTGGCATAAAGATAGATTATATGAGAGAAGTGGTCAAAAAGGTAATCCAGATTACTTGATACCTGACATTGGATATTACTTTACAGGTGATATAAATGCCACAGGTACTAAAGTATCAGAGAGTGGAGGAGATGGTTATCAAAATGATATAGCTTCCAATATAATGTTTCATAGATGGAAAGGTGGTAGTGCTCCTTCTAATTATCTCAACAAAGTAATTACGAATAATCAATCAATAAATCCTGACGTAACTTTATCGTTACCTGCTGATTCAACCGTACGAGTTCAATCTGGTAATCAAATAGAAGTTCCTTTGACAATTACACCTAAAGAAGGCACTACATTAGCTGGGTTCGAGTTCGAAGTTGAGTATAAAGAAGACGAGTTAAAATTTATAGATATGAAAACCGACGTTCTACCAGGCCCTTGGATGACGTATGTAAATGTTCACGAAGCTGTAGATGGTTGGAGAAAAGTATCATTTGGAGGTGTTGATTATTCACCTAGTAATAAACCTGAAACGTATTGGATTGACAAAGAGATTACAGGATTAAATTTATTATTCGAAGCTGATTTTCCTGATAGAGAGTGGACAACAGCTCCAATAAGATTTACTGGTAAGTATTCAGCAGGTACACCAGCAGGTAGAGACTTGTTGATGAAACGAAATGACGGACAAGTATTAGTATGGAATAAATATTGGGCATTTGGAGGTTCAGAACCTGACGGTGATGGTATTACTTACAACTATCCTAATCCTTTTAAAGAAAACTCAACGTTTCAGTTTTATTTACCTGAACCTAAAAAGGTTAAATTATATA
>NZAU01000036.1 GCA_002686215.1 Candidatus Woesearchaeota archaeon | reverse complement strand
CAACAATATTTTTTTTATGTTTAGGAAATGACTGTTTCATATATGCAATTTTCTTTGCATATTGTAGTGGGTCTTTCTCTGGGTTTTGTGAATGTGAAGCATAGATTTTATAATCACTAGGATTTGCTTTTCTTACAGCGTCACATAATTTTTCATGACCAGTTGTTGGCGGATTAAATCTACCAAAAGTAAATGCAATTGTACTAGGTGCTTCTTTTAAGTTTAATTTTTTCATGATTCTTTTGCCCTCTTCATTTGTGCTGCTGTTGGAGCACCTTTCTCACCTTTCTTTCTCATCCTTTCACCAGAACCTCTTTTGATTCTTTGTCTTTTCTTATGTATGTTTGCCCAAAGACTATTATATAAATCTTTAAATGTTTTCATATTATTTATCCCATGCCTTTGCAGCTGTAAAGTTATTAAAACTAAACTCCATTCTGTCTACTAATTTAACTGCCCCACCAGACACTCTNTCTATNGCAACATAACCNTCTGGGTTNACTGCTTTAAATCCATTTNNAGTTCTNATAAATGTTCCTATANNTTTNACTGANTTTAATTTGTATATTACTAACATTTTAGCAGCTATAATATAGTTTTGAAAAAATGCTATTTGTTGTAAATTACTCACATGTTTTTTAAACTCTCTTTCATATTCTTTTTGCATTGTTTCGTATTTCTTTTTTCCAGCAGCACTTTTCATTTTGTCTATTTGTTCTTGCATTTTATTTTTAAAATAAGTCATATATCCTATCGCATGTCTTTTAGGATTTGTTATAGGTTTACCTGCTCTTACCATTGTGTTATTATATGTTTTATATGTAAGACCAGATAAAGTGCCAGTTAAACTTTCTTGTAAATTTAAAAACTTTTTTAACAACACAGAATTTATTTTTCTAAATGTCGAACCAGCATTAGATAATTCTTTAGTTATTTTATCTGTTTCTGATTGTGTAAATGTTGCATTACCAGAGACATCTTTATATGTAGCGTCATCCATCCAAATTGATTTAACACTTTTTAGTTTTGATATGTCTACACCAAATGAAGCTTTCATACCTTGTAAATCTTCTCCCTTATATGTCGTGTGCCATACAACACCAATTTTTGCTGATTTTATTTGTTTTCCTAAATCTGAATCTTGAGCAGCAGCGTAAACGATAGTATTAGGTTGAAATGTATAATAATCTATACCATCTATTGTTTGTGTATCAACATCATTTGTAAACATCAAGTCACCTTGTATCACTCCTTTTATGCCTAATTTTGGAAACTCCTCTAACGCAACTTTAAATTTTGCGTTCAAATCACCAGATGTATATTTGTCTATATCGGCATTTGTTTTATATAATTGTGGTTCTACATTAAACACAGATTTTTTTCCTACAAAAAATTTATTATCCTCTGGGTCTACACCAGCAAATATAGCAGGAGCGCCATCCCACTTAACAGTCATGTTTATAGATGAACGAGTTGCACCTGCAAACATGTCTCTAAGAGACTGTATGAAGTTTATGGAAGCNCTACCACCATCAACACCATAGTTAAGTATCTCATCTTCTATATGTTCAAGGTGAAGATTCTTTCCACCCTTGTCTTCATATAACATTTGCTCTGTTATAATATTCATTTTACTATTCCATTATATGTAACTTTTAAACTAAATTGTTTTAATTTTCCACCAGAGCTTGAACGAACTGTCATCATGAGTGTAACTTTTTCATTTCTAGATTTTAATTCTAAAAGAAAATTTTGTTTTGAAGTTTTACTTGGTTTTGCTTTTATAAATTGTACTTGTGGTAAAAACACTCCTAACTCATCTCTGTCAGTTACTTCTTCGTAATCCTCACCAACTGCTTTTATAACCATTGTTGGTACATCTGGTGCTTCTCTTAATATAGCATTTTTTATATATTCCATACTTTGAGCTTTATTTTTATTAAATCTTTTTATTAAACCCTNTCTAACTACTTCAAGATATTCATCATACATGGCGTCTGATTTTTTTCTTGGCATTTTATCAATTAGTTTAGCAGTTTTATTTTTATCTCTACTATCAAAACTAGCAAGTGGCGGAATACCTTTTATCTTAGAATAAACTTGTGAGTATACCATNTTTGTTAAAGCTTTTAATCCTCTTTTATCATTAAAATCTGGGCCACCTCTTTGATTAACAAATATTGCTTTATGATATGTGTTGAGTTGTGGTTCTTTTGTTTTTTTACCGCCAGCTTTTAAACTAACACCCAACATTTTTTTATCTGTATATTCAATAAACATATCGCCAGGATGTCCTTTTGGCACACCAGTCGGTTTAGTACGATAACCCCAATAGACTTGTTTTATAGGTTTATCACTATGTTGGTCGTTAATGAAATTTAAAATTCCTAATGCATTTTCCATTTTCTCTTTAAACTTAGAAGAACTTTCTGCTCTATTGACTGTTTCTTGTGCAGCTTTCAAATCTTTTGCACTTAGAATACATTTAAGAGTGCTTAAATCAACTGCCATGATTTTTTCCATAAAGTCAATGGGATTTTTTGGATGTAATTTTTTTTCAAATGCAATACAAGGAAAAAGTTCTGTAATACTAGCATTAAGAGTGCTTTCACCCAGACCACCTGATTTAGGCTTTACATTAATTACAAACTTAATTCCATCAATTTCGCCAGCGATTGGGTCAACAGATGAATTTGTAGATTTAAGATTCGCCATGATACCAGCATTTTTTAATCTTCTTAATATCTCATCTCTATCTGAATCTCTATCATCTGAACTTACACGAATCTTTACAGCTGCTCTATCAGTTTTCCCTGCTGTTTGTGTGAATTTAAAACCTTTAAAGATATCTTTTGGAAATTGTATTTCTTCCAAAAGGTATTGTACTGTATCTACATAATTTGTTGATTCTATACAAGTGGGTCTTTGTCTCAACTGCTCCATTGAGCGTCTAAAAATGCTTGACATCAATTTCTCCATTTAAATATAGTTTATATGTTTCTATTTATTAAACTTTTAATTTAGAGAATTTGTCGTATTTATCTTCTGCCTCTGTTTTAGGGCTCTCTCCTCTACCAAATCCCTGTCCTTTATCAGCGATTGGTACTTCACTTTGGCCATGGTCGACCAATTCATCTTGTGCTTTGATTTCTACATCGAATAGTTTCATTTTGTTTCTATCTATTCCGATGATGAATCTCTTGTTCATTGTAGGGTCATTGTATCTGTTCTTTAATTGTTTGACACAAATCTGATTGAGTTCTTCTAGTTCCTCTGTGGATATCAATGCGAACATTAAATCGGCAGTCGCTGGTAATCCAAAACTTTCTGAGGTATCTTCTAGTCCAACATCTGTATTAGAGAATCCACTTCTTGTTGTTTGAGTTGCCGACATGATTGGAACATTTGTCTCTACTGCAAGTCCTCTAAGTTCTTCTGCAATAGATTTAATAATTGTATAAGAGTTCATAGAACTACCTGCCCTAAATCTACTTGAAGCACAAATGTTTAGATAATCAATAAAAATAATATCTGGTTTGAAAGATTTNTTGATTGCAAGTTCTTTCAGTAATCCTCTAAAGTGACCACTGTGTGCCGAGGCAGTTGGATATTCTTTTATAATTAATTTACCTTTTGCTTTCTTTTGCAACTTTGTAATTTTATCATCGAACATTTTTTTAGGTAAATCATGTAAATCTGGAATACTAATATTCATCATGTTAGCGTCTATTCTTTCTGCGATTCTTTCTTCTGCCATTTCTAAAGTAATATACAAAACATTNTTTCCTTGTGATAAACANTTNGCAGCTTGATGACACATGAATAAAGATTTACCAACACCAGTTCCAGCAAGTGCGATNTTTAAAGTTTTAGGTGGAAGTCCACCTTTTGTAATCTTGTTAAAGAATTCTAAATCAAATGGTATTCTTTCTTCTTTGTGATGATAGAAATCAAATCTTGCCTCATGGTCTTCAAGATAATCATGACCAACAGAATTATCAAATGAGACTGCAAGCGCCTCTGTTAAAATACTTGGAATAGAATCTGGCGTTTTGTTTTTAGTTTTACCATCTATGATACCAACACCCTCTACGATTGCATTATAGATTGCTTTATCTTTTACAAACTTTTCTGTTGTGTCTACTAACCAGTCAAAATCTATATCATCTTTTTTAAGAGTTTTAATTATCTCAACTATTTTTTTGTGTTCAGTATCGTTTAAATCTTTTCTTGTGCCAACCTCAATCTCTAATGATGTTTGGTTAGGTATTTTATTATACTTGTCTACAAACTTTTGTATCTCATCAAAAATTATTCTTTCTTCTCTTACATCAAAGTATTCTGCTTTTATAAAAGGTAAAACCTTTCTAGAATATTCTTCGTTGTGTATGAGATTACTAAGAGTAGTTCTCTCTATTGTCTGATTCTCCATATTGTTCCTCCATAATATCTACTAATATATCACCTATCAAATCTATCCAATCATTCCCAAATTCTTCTCTTGGCACTGAGTTATTATCTACGATATCAAACTCAAACTTAAATGGCATATGACCATCCTCTGTTTCCTCACCAAGTGAAACTTTTCCATACTTATAAATTACACCAGCAAACTTTCCACCCTTGATACCAATACAAGTTTGGTCTTGCGATTTACTCTCTACGAAAACATAACTATCTTTAATATTAGACATAATGTAAATAACTCTGCACAATATATTTTGATGTTCTTGCTGGTTTTTGTCCAGCGTGTAACCAAGGCCACATTGGTGGAAACATTAATAAACTCCCCTGTTTACATTCTATTTCTATGTCTAAATTTGGAAATATTGTTTTTCCTTTTTTATTATCTGCCAGATATAAAAACATAACTAAAAATCTCGTGCAATTTGCTTTTTGATTTACATCAACATGTGGTCTAAATTCATCATAGTTGTTTGGTAAATATCGTTTCATTCTAACAGGTTCTAACACACATGTCAAGGGCATTTGTTGTTCACTTACCTCACAATCATTTTTATACTTTTCTATATTCGCTGTAAATATCTTTTTTAGAATGTTACTATCATCAAACCAACCAACTTTTTGAATATTGATTTGTGTAAAAATCATTCCCCTATCATCAAACTTTTGATGTAGTGCTTCATTGTTTTCAAATTTGTCGATAAGATGATTACAGTATTCTTTGTCAATTACATTATCGTAAACTTTTATTAATCTATCCATTTTGTAAAGTCCAATCTATAGCTATTCTTTTTTTATCTGATTTAATATCTTCTGCTCTNTGTTTTATTCTTGGGTCGAACACAATAAANTCACCAGCTTCTAATTCGTGAGTATCATTCCCATGTTCGAATCCACCACCATCGGTTTCATGATTCCAATCTGAATTTAGTATTCCTAATACTTTAATGATTGGCGTGTCTTTGAGTTCATCTTTTTCATGGTCTGTGTGTATGTTATCTTCTCTATGTTTATCTTTCATAGATACACCACAAAACAATAAGTTTAGGGGAACATCAATATTTTGTTGTTTTGCTTTCTCATGAATTAACATTAATAAACTCATAGACACGCCGCCCAAAAAATCATCATGCACTGTGTCACCTTGTATGATNTCAATCTTTGCATGTTTATCCTCAAATGGTTTACCCATAGGATAATTAAAGTTCCACTTTCTAGATTTACAAACTTGATGTTTTAAAAAATCTAGAAATAGTGGTGTACAACAATTCTTAACTATCGTTGCCATATTTAAATTCTTTCAATGCAACTTCTTCTAATTGTTTCATTACATCTTCTGTAAAATATTTTTCTGGGTCATTGTTAATTGTTTTGGCATATTGTTTACTACCATCTGGTAATTCAATACGAGTAGACACTTGTTTAAATATACCATGTTCTACTGCCAAGTCAAGTAATCCATAATGTTTGTCAAGTCCTTTATCATAAGTCAATAAAACATCAACCATTTTATTTTCCATAGTCAATCTTGATTTATGATTTTTACAATGAACGATATTACCAACTACTTCTGTTCCATCTTTAAATTTTTTCTTTGAAAGATAAATGATACTTGAAGCGGCATATTTTAATCCACTACCACCACCCATCTCTTTAGTTGGGAACATTGAACCGATTACATCATATGTGTGATTCGTTACAACCATTGGCACTTTTGCTTTTCCAAGTTTCAAAGTTAAAACTCTAAATGCAGCTTTGAGTATTTGTGCTCTTGACATATCTCTAGTTTCTTTTCCTGCCTCAGTATCTTCTACTTCTTTTGTAGTAGATAACATACCAAGTGAATCTAAACATATAAAGAGTGGTCTTCGTATATCTACATCTTGTTGCATGTATCTATCTAATACTTTAAGTGCTTGATGTCTAAACTCTTGTACAGTTGTCACAGGCATTATCACCATTCTGTTTGCATCTATACCTCTATCAATTACCATTTGTTTTGTAATTGCACTTTCTGATTCAAAATATACAACACCTGCATTTGGATTTTGGTCTAAAAAGTTTTTGACCATACCCATGAGAAAGAAAGTTTTACCTGTTGCACTTTCCCCAGCAAGAGCAGTTATTTTGTTTTGTGGAAGTCCACCATAAAGTGAACCAGAAACTAAAGCATTGAATACATAAGAACCTGTATCAATAAAACTATCTACATCTCCAGCTTCAACACCTTCTGAAACGATTCCAGCATATTCATTACCTGTTTCTTTAATAACATCTTTTAAAAAGTCATTCATTTGTTTCCCCTATTTAATTGCAATTGCACCAACGAACATATGATTACGCCAGAATGGTTGTGCAGTTTTAAATCCAGCACATTCTAACATACCTTCTAACTCTTTCCAAGTGTTAGGTTTTAACATGTTCCTTAATGTTTTTTCTTTTTCTAAAATATCTGATGCCTCAAAATGTTTTCTTTTATAATCATAAAAATTAAAAGTTATCATTTCTTGTAATCTTGAATCTTCACAAACTGTTTTTTCTGCAAAGATAAAAGCACCACCATGATTTAGTCCATTGTATATATTTTGTAATACATTAAATCTATCTTTTCTAGGCATAAATTGTAATGTAAATATTGATGTTACTAAACTACAATTTTCAAATGTATAATTACGAACATCTTTTTTTTCAAAATTAACATTTGCCCAATTACATTCAGTCTTTAATCTTTCATGTCTTGCATCAAGTTCTGTAAAGAAACTAGGAGCAAGTTCTATACCGACATAATTAGCATACTTACAAAATGATTGATTGCCTTTTATAAAGGCCTCTGTTAATTTACCTGTTGAACAACCGATATCAATTACATTTGTTTCATCTTCTACAAAGTTTCTAGATAGACTAATTATATCTTCTAGTAAATTTGTGTATCCACGAATTGAATGTTCGATATGGTCATCAAAACCTTCCTCTCTTTGAGCAAAGGTAAAGTCATAATTTTTAGACATGATTTTTACTCCATTCATTATATGGTTTTATGACATTTTCATAGACAGATTCAGCAATGGCCTTCATCATCAATGAGGGTACCATTCTACCACATCTTTCTATTTTCTGTGACATAGAACCAGTCACTATAAAATCATCTGGTAAAGCCATTATACGCTTTATTTCGCGAATTGTCAACCGCCTTTTTTCAATAAAGTGACAAACATCTGCATTTGTTGTAATTGTTGGGGCTGGATGATGTCTAGACATTTTCTTAACATTGAAATGCCACCCTTTAGGATGAAAGTCATTTCCACCTAATACTTTATCTGGGTCATCTGGCATAAGAGATGCTGTATCCTTGTAATGTGCGGAACTTAACCATGTATCTGTACACCATTTAACTTCTTCTGAATCTAACTCTAAATCTTGAAGTGCCTCTCCTGCTGTCACTACTTCTTTATTCTCTTGTGGAAAGATACTAGAAATGTTCATAAATGTCAATCCTATGGCCTCTGTGACATCCTCACGGACTGCTATAAAGATAACTCGCCTTCTAGACTGTGGTACTCCAAAATGTGATGCATCTAAAATCTTATATGATACATCATAACCAATTTTTTCAAATGTATTTACAATTTCATTTAGCTTTAATTTTGCTTCGCCTGCGAGAAGACCTGCAACATTTTCTCCTATGATTACT
>NZAU01000035.1 GCA_002686215.1 Candidatus Woesearchaeota archaeon | reverse complement strand
CTCTAATAGACTTACAAAAAGCATATGGTAAGTTGATGATAAAAAGAGACAAGATTTTAAAAGAAAATCCTAATAATCCTAAACTGGAAAGAATAAATACTTTAATATCTCAACTTGAATCAAAAATAAACAGAATCTAATAAAATTCTAACAAAAAAAACCTTACTTTTTAAAATTTATTTTATAATTATCATTGATACTCTTTAGGGAAAGAGAGTAATTACTTCTTAACATACTAAAATAAACCCGTTGGAGAACAAAAGTGAGGCGACTTATTTGTTTAATGCTAATGGGCATGTTGATAGCCCAAGACTTGCCTGTAGGTAAGAATCAACACCCAANAATNAAAAAACCATTTNCATTGGATTANACTCATCTACCAATTANTGATACATCAGATATCANAGGNAAGATNNTTGTTAGTTTTTTTGTAGANGAAGATGGTGAAGTTACNAATCCACAAATCATAGATACCTTTAANACTTATCTTAATCCTGCTATAATAGATAGGGTTATGGCAATTAAGTTTGAACCTGCTAAACAGAATGGTAGACCAGTCAAAGTTAGATATCAGTTACCAATTTTGTTTAAATAATTTTGGATAAAAAAAAGGGGGGATGGGTATCTCCCCCCTTTCACGATAACTAAGGGTTTGTTTTACTTACGGAACAAACCAACCAACACCAATAAGGCGACAAGTCCAGCAAATCCAGATTGTCCGAACTTACTGATGATTGATGTTAGGTTTCCAATAACATTGACACCAAAGATACCAGTACCAAAAATTACTTCAGATACCGCACCTATAGCGACAAAGGACATCATAAGATGAGCAATGTCATCTACATATCCTTTAACCATTGTTATTACTTCCTTCATTATTACTCTCCGTTTAGTTAAGGGAAAAGGGAGCTCCCGTTAGATATAAATATCAATATATATAGACAAACCTGATATCTTGTAGAAAAAAAGTTTTATTAGGGATTATACTTATATTTATATATATGAATGGATATGAATTAAACGGACACAAGTATTATGGGGTTGATTCCAAAGTATTTAAGAAATACCTTGATTGGATTGATGACCCAGTTGGTATTGGTGAACTATTAAATAATCTTAGAGCAGCAATAGTTATGGATATTGACTATGCTGATATTGTTACATTTCGTAAAAATAAAACTACTATTTCTGCTAACTATGATGAGTATGAAGAAGTTTTAGATTTAATACAAAGAAAATGTATACGAGAAGAATGGTATGAAGAATGTATAATCATTGAAGATTTAAAAGAGTTACGAGTAAGACTATATGTATATGATTTTCTCAAAGATAACTTTGAGAGAGAAGAAATATCCCATATAGAGAAAGAAATTACAGACGAGTATGATATTTATTTTAGAGACTTTTTTGAGGAAGACCAATGATTAAACTAAAATATCTATTAGACGAAAATAGAGCCATGACACCAATGAAACAATCAGAATGGTATCCTGCTCATACACGAGATGCTTTAGCGTGGACACTTACACATAATTATGTTCCCATATATCCTAAGACAATGGAACAAGTAATTGGTAAGACACGAGTAAATTCTTTTCATGTTACCAGTCCACAAAACATAGAATCATTAGGTAAAATAATAGGAAAGAAAAAATCAATCTCAACATTCACTAAAGCAAATAAATCGTCTCCATTAGCAAAAGGTCGTGGAGTACAAACTGGTACTGGTGGTGTTATATTTCATGTTGATGGTATATTATTAGCAAGACAATATATGGATTTTGATACTGTGCCAGATAGAACTGGTCGTAGATGGGTAATGGGAAGATATGTGTTTGGTGACCCTATGATTGTACCAAGTGCTATGAAAAAAGCAAAAATGCCAGACCATCAAAAGTGGAGAAATATAGAATACGAGATTGAAGAAAAACATGATATGTCGGATTACGATAGTTACAAAGATTATGATGCGGCAATCAAAAAAGAATTAGCACCAATAGTCGCCAAACATATAAAAAAATATATAGACATCACAAATAAATTGTTAAAGAAATATAAAAAAGATGTAGTTCAAAATTTAGCACAACCATCAAAGAAAACATCTGCTTGGTGGAATGAGTTAATAATTTATGATACAAAAGTCGTAGATGTGTTTGTGTTAAAAAGAGTTTATGATGATTACTACTTTCAAAAAGATAAAACTTACGAACCATCTGATGGTAGAAGTAAAGAAGCATATAAGAAGATATTACTGAAGTATGTTCCAGAAAGTAAAATCACAGTTGGTAGTCCAGCACAATTTCGTAAGTGGTATAATGCGAGACAAGGTGAAATAACATTGGATGACCACTAATGGATTATGCAGAATCATCTAAAAAATTAAAGAAAGCACTCAAAGATATTAAGGGGATGAAAGAAGAAATCAGAACCTTTATAGAGACACGAGGAGCGGTAACTGGTTCTTATTTTAACAAAAAGAAAGAAGATAAGTTAAAAAAGAAATGATTAAACTAAGAGACATATTATTAGAAAAGAAATTAAGAGTTTTTGATTTTGATGATACATTAGTAAAATCTAATTCTAAAGTATTTGTAATTAATAAAGGAAAAAAGAAAACTCTAACACCAGGAGAGTTTGCGATTTACAAACAAAAACCTGGTGATGAGTTTGATTTCTCTGAATTTGATAAAGTCATTGAACCTAAACAGATAAAGGCAATGTTNAAGGTGTTTAAGAATATCTATAAAGCAAGTGGTAGTAGAAGATTGACAATACTAACTGCAAGAGCAGCCTTTAGACCAGTAAGGCAGTTCCTAAAAGATGTCGGATATACCGATGTTTTCGTTGTTGCATTAGGTGATAGTAATCCACAAAAGAAAGCAGACTGGATTGAGGGACAGATAAAGAAAGGATATAACGATATCTTATTTCTTGANGACTCTCCTAAAAATGTAAGAGTTGTAAAACAACTAAAGAGAAAGTATCCAAAAATTAAAATGGATGCAAGAGTTGTAGATTATGGTTAATCACTTAAAAGAAAATGGTATGGGATATTGGAAACATTGGTATCGTGCTATGAAACTTAGTTTAGCATTATTTATTCATGCTTGGTTACCAGATGTGTTGTCNGATTANGCATCTAAGGAGTTAGAGAAATGAAANAAGGAGCAGCAGGAATAATCGTAACCATATCACATGGTGGAGAAGAGAACTATCTTTTGTGTAAAAGACAAGAGGGAAAAGGAGTTGTTTATGCTGGAATGTGGTCAATACCTGGTGGAGCGATTGAAGAGGGAGAAAAACCAGANGAAGCTGCAGTTAGAGAGTTTTATGAAGAAACAGAAGTAATAATTCCAGTAGACGAGATAGAATTAATTGAAGTAGATAGTTCTAAAGTTGATAAAGATTTTTACATATACCATTATCANTCAGATAAATATTTTGAACCAACATTGGATTTTGAACATACTGATTGGGGATGGTTNTCACATAAAGANATTCCAGAAAATACAACNCCTCAAATAAAACACTTGACCCGTTATGGCAGTTTTTTGTAAATTAAATCATGTCTATTCCACAAAAACAAAAAGATAGAGAACGAAGAAAAAAACTCAAACATAGAAAACCTACTATGTCTGAAATGCCTATTCCTACTACTAAAGTTTTCAAGGATAAAAGACGAAAGTCCAGACAACAAGAAAAAATTAATTTAAAAAAAGAGCAGAAAACACTTGACTCGTATTAGTTTTTCTTTGTATATTTAGGTGAAATGAGAGAAAAAAACAAAAGAGGTTTCAATGAGTAATTTCAAATCTACTTGGTCTTCAAACAAACTTGTGAAAGATAGTTCGTCCTTTTGGATGAGTGATTCATGGTTTGATGATACAGACCCTTTGACTGGTGAGGTCNTAGAAAAAGACAATACTGCTGACCTTATTAAGTTATCAGCATATCGTAGAGCAGTTTCAAACTTTGTAAACATCGTTACTGGTGATAATGTNCCNGTNAANTTTTCAAACACCGATAGTTATACCGATGGTAAAACCGTTTGGATTGCAGCAAAGTTAGATGACAAGAATTTTGATGCTAATGTTGGTTTAGCACTTCACGAGGGTTCACATATTAAGTACTCTGATTTTGATGTACTAAAGGGACTTGAGTCCGATTGTGATAAAAGATATGGTAAAGAAGATGATAGGTGGGGTAANANATACGCACCATATGAACTTAAGATGGCAGTCAAAAATATTATTAACTATATTGAAGATAGAAGAATTGATAACTTGGTTTACAAAAGTGCTCCAGGTTACCAAGGTTATTATCAATCAATGTACAAAAAGTATTTCTACTCAAAAGTAATTGATAAGGCACTTAAATCATCTGATATGAGAGATGAGACTTGGGAGTCTTATGAGTTTCGTTTGATTAACCTACATAATCCAAATACTGATATTGACGCACTAAAAGGTCTTCGTGAGATTTACAAACTAATCGGTCTCGGTTCCATTAGTAGACTTAAAACTACTGAAGATGTTCAAGAAGTAGCGTTTAAAGTAATGGATGTAATTACAAAGTATGTTGACTTCTATAAAGAAGAAGATGAAGATGGTGATTCTCAAGGTGGTAGTGATGGAGAGTCTGGTNNTGGTGACGAAAATCAAATGAGTGGTGGTGGTTCTTCTGATGAGGGTGGTTCTTCTGAAGGTCTTGACTTTGATAATCCAGAAGATGGAGATGGTGGTTCTTCAGATGGTAACGCAGATTTAGATAGTCTTTCTGACCATCAGAAAAGACAACTTCAGAACGCAGTTAAGAAGCAGAAAAAATTCATGGATGGTAACATTCAAAAGAAGAAAATGACCAAAAAGAATCTTCAGACTATGAATCAACTTGAAGAGTCTGGAAGTTCATTAGAGTCTGTTGAGTATGATAGAGAATATGGTGGAACTAAAAAAGTTGAAGTTATCAAAGTTAAAAAACTAACTGATTCAATTGTTGAGTCAAGTTCACTTCCAATTATTTCTTATCGTAAAGATAATCACAAAGAAGCAGTTGATGATGGTATTAGACTCGGTACTCTACTTGGTAAGAAATTACAAGTTCGTAGTGAAAGTCGTACTACTAAATTTACCAGACAAAAGAATGGTAGAATTGATAAGAGACTACTTTCTGAGTTAGGTTTCAATGATGGTGGTAATGTTTTCTATAGTACTCAAACTGATGAATACAACAAGGCAATATTGAGAATCTCAATTGACGCAAGTGGTTCAATGGGTGGACAAAAGATAGCAAGTGCAATTACTTGTGCGACAGCAATCTGTAAAGCAGCTTCAATGATTGAGAACTTAGATGTTGTTGTTGATATGAGAAGTACTCTTAATAGTGGTAGTGGTTACTCTCGTAGAGCATCAAACTACTATCCATTGGTTGTTGTAGTTTATGACTCAAGAGTTGACAAGTTCATCAAAGTCAAAAAACATTTTCCAGCACTGAGTTCAGCAGGTACTACACCAGAAGGTTTGTGTTTTGAAGCAATCATGAGTGACATGGTAGAATCTAATCGTGGTATTGATAGTTACTTCTTAAACTTCTCAGATGGAATGCCAATGTACTCTGACGACAATGTTTACTATTGTGGTTCTGAAGCAGTCCAACAGACTAAGAAAGCAGTTCAGAAGATGGAGATGATGGGTATTGGTATCTTAAGTTACTTCATTACTGGTGGTTATAGTAGTGACTCAGAACTTCAAGATTTCAAAAAGATGTATGGTAGTGGTGCTCAGAACATTGATGTAAACAATGTTGTTCAAGTAGCAAGAACAATGAACCAGTTGTTCTTGGAAAAATAAAATCTCTCACAAGGGGGGAAGTGGTTTTACTCCTTTTTTTTCCACTTCTCCCCGATTTTTTTTATCGTTTTATGATTTTACCAGATATATATTTCTAAGTAAAGGTTTTGAGGGCCCGAGTTATTAGACTCAAAATAATATCATATAAAAAAACCTATCTTATAGGGCATTTGTGCACTACAGGCAATGGTGCGCAGTTTTTTAATAATGAGAATTAATAATTTAATAATAACAATGCTACTACCTACTACCAGTAGTTATAGTAGATTTAGTAGAAAGTGTTATACAACTAACATTCAATTTACGAAGTAAATTGTCGCGCAGATGAAAAAAATTAAAATAGAATATATAAATCCATTTGGAGCAGGAATTTTATGTGGTTCTTTACCAAAAAAGTCTTGTACTGCTTTTTGAACCTTAGGCATTCTTGTCATACCGCCTACAAGAATAACTTCACTAATATCGCCATCACTAAATCCTGAATCTTTTAACGC
>NZAU01000034.1 GCA_002686215.1 Candidatus Woesearchaeota archaeon | reverse complement strand
AAACAGGTGATTTAATTACTTTACCTTATCAAGAAACTACATTAATTGACCAACCTTTTGCAAGTAAATTTTTAAATGTTAACCCTTTCAATGTATTTACATGGGTAGGCTCTGTTGAGTTAGACCCACCAGGAGATGAATGGAAAGAAACGGAGAGAGTACCGGAGTTAGTTGTAAACCAAAATGGTATGTTTGATACTATGGCTGCTAATGCAGGCAATCCTAACTTACAAAGTATTGAATTAGGCACGGTTTGGAATGAATGGCAAGATAATTGGGTAGGTAGACCTGTTGAAGCTGGTACAAGAAATATTGGTGGTGCAAGAAGAGAACAAACATTTGCTCATGGAGTTCCAAGAAGAGTNATACAAACACAAGAAATTACAACCGTTCAACAAGTTAATCAAACAAGAACAGGTGTTAGAAGTGTATTTGTACCTCAAGTTGTTAGAAGGTCTTTAGGCGACAGAATACTTAATGTTGCATTTATACCATTTATTAGAAGTAGAACAATAAACTTTACAGGTACAAGATTTAAACCAAACACTAGAGTTTANCCTTTCTTTGATAACATTGANATATCTTCTTATGTTACACCAACAGGTGGTGCATTAGGAGGNAATTTAGTATCAGACGCTAATGGTGCTTTATCAGGAACATTTGCAATTCCTGACGCAACGGTAGATTCAAATCCTAGATGGCGAACAGGTACAAGAGTATTCAGATTAACTAGTTCATCTACTAACGATTTAAATTCTGAAGTAGAAACAGCTGGTGAAGGAGATTACACAGCAAGAGGTTCATTAGAAACGGTTAGAGAAACAATTGTTTCAACAAGAGAACCTAGACTTGTAAGAGAAAACACAAGAGAAACTAGAACAATTGCTAGAACATCAACTAGAAGAACAGACAGACAAGTAGGTTGGTGGGATCCTTTAGCTCAAACTTTCTTAATTGATGATGAGGGTGGTGTGTTTATNACATCACTTGATTTATTCTTTCAATCTAAACCAGGTNCAAGTGATTCACANGTGCCTGTAACTTTACAAATTAGAGAAGTTAANAATGGTTATCCTTCTACAAACATTTTACCGTTCTCGGAAGTTTCATTAAATCCNAGTGCTGTNAATACNAGTNCAGAAGCTACGGTTGCCACAACATTTACATTCCCTAGTCCTGTTTACATACAAGAAAATACAGAGTATGCATTTGTATTACTAGCAAACTCNCAAGAATATAATGTTTATGTATCAAGAGTTGGTCAAAATAATTTAGGTTCTGATAGAACAATATCACAACANCCATATGCTGGTGTATTATTTAAATCTCAAAACGGTTCAACATGGACTGCTGAACAAAATGAAGATATTAAATTTAAAATGAAGAGAGCTGAGTTTAGTAATGTTACNGGTAATGTAACATTTGTTAATGACACTTTACCAAGTAGAACATTAAAAACTAATCCTATTAGAACAACAAACGGTTCTCACATTGTAAGAGTTTTNCATCCAAATCACGGTATGCATGGCACAGATAACAATGTCGTAATATCAGGATTAGACGCAAGTACAAATTACAATGGTATTAATGGTTCATCTATAAACGGAACATATACAAGTATTTCAAATGTAACTTTAGATAGTTATGATATAACAATCGCAGATAGTTCACAAGCCAATGCTTCAGGAGATATTGGTGGTACTAATGTTGTGGCTACACAAAACAGATTGTATGATGTATCTATGTTAAACATTCAAACTATGACCGTGCCTGATACAAGTATAGGTTACTCAATGAGACCTACTTCAGGTAAATCTATTCATGGTTCAGAAACAGAATTTTCACTAACAGCANCTTCAAACGCAGTTAGTGTGATTGCAAATGATAANATTTACTTTGAAGCTCCTAATTTNGTTGCAAGTGATATTAACCAAACAAACGAGATGTCAGGTAGTAAATCATTATTTGTAAATTGTACATTAACAACTTCAAACACAAAAGTTTCACCTGTAATTGATACACAAAGAGTTAGTATGATTACTATTCAAAATAGAGTAAATAGTCCTACTACAATCAATACACCTAACTTTAAGAATGATGAACAACCATCTGGTTCTTCTTCAGCGGCTATCTATTGTACAAGACCAATTGTATTAGATAATCCGTCAACAGCTCTTGAAGTAAGATTAACTTCAAATNTAAGGTCAGACGCAGAGGTAGANGTTTACTTTAGAATTACATCTGCTGATGAAGTTAGAAATGTAAAAGANTTAAACTGGACACCTTTCAATACAGCAGGCGAAGAAGACACAACGGTTGCACCAGCAGAGTCTAACGAAGAATTTAAAGAATACAAATATAGTGCAAGTGCTTTAACAGAGTTTACAGCGTTTCAATTAAAAATTGTTATGAAAGCTACAAACTCAGCACACGCACCTAGAGTAAAAGATTTAAGAGGGCTAGCATTAGCAGTATAATATGGCTACTAGATTACATGTAAAAGGTTATAGTCATTTAGTTAGAGAAATGTCATCAAGTGGTATTGTCAATACAAATGTAAGTGAATATGAAACTTATATGAAAAGAATTAGAGCAAGAGAAGAACATGGTGACCAAATAAGAAATGCAGTAAAAGATATAAATAATTTAAAAACTGAATTAAGAGAAATTAAAAACTTATTGAAAGAAATAGTAAAGTAAAATGGCAGTTAAAAATATAGCAGTTACAGATACACTAGAAACATTTAGAACCACATTTAACGAATTATGTGCTGATGATTTTGGTGATATAGCAAATCTTTCAGGTTCAATTGTAGCAACAAATTTAGTTGACGCAATGAATGAAACTATTAGTATTGCTACATCTACTGCTGGTTGGACAATTGAAGACTCATCATCAACTCAACAGATTATAGGTGGTGGTAATATTTTAAGAGTATTAGGTTCTTCAAATGAAATTGAAGCTGTCGTAAGTGCAACAGACACATTAACAATTGGATTACCAAATGCTGTTTCTGTAACAACATCTCTTACAGCTCCTAATCTTTCAACAGGAACACTATCAATAACAAACGGTTCAATAACAGATTCAAATGGTACCATATCATTCGGAGATGAAAACTTAACTACAACTGGTACGGTAACAGCGGCTAATTTTGTAAATACAGGAACAACTTCAACATTAGGTACAATTGAAATATCAGGTAATACAATTCGTTCAGTAGATTCAACTGAAGTAAACATAAATGATGGTTTAAGAATTCAAGGCACATTAAAAACAAATGCTATTAATCCTCGTTCAGGTTCAGATGTTGATTTTGGTTCTAGTAATTTAACAACATCAGGAAGTTTTTATACATCAAATGGTTCTGGTGGAATAATTTTTGAAGGTTCTACACCTGACGGATTTGAAACAACTATAGCTGCTACTGACCCTACAGCAGATAGAACAATTACAATACCAAATGAAACAGGTACTTTAATTACAACAGGTTCAATTGACGCAGTAACCGAAGATATGATGGCAAATGACTCAATTAGTTCAGCTGAATTAAAAGCAGTTGTTCAATTAGTAATTTACAACTCATCTGGTGTTGCAGTAAAAACTTTGTATGGTGCTGGTTCGTAAGAATGGAGATATATTATGCCTGTAAGAAAACCTTTATTTAATGACGGTGGAAATCTTAAAGAGATGTCAACTTCACAAGTTGACGAGATAGTACAACAAACCGTTTACCAATACGCTCAAAATCCTTCAGTAACATTATCAGTTGTTAACACAGGTGGTAATTTAGGTACAATTTCAGATACAAGATTACAAGCGGGTGGTCATTCTTCAAGTGCAACAAGTTATCCTAGTGAAGCTGCTACAGCAGAGCCTTCAGTTGTTACGGTAAATTACGATAAAATAAGTTCGGCAACGACTAGTGTTACACCAACATCTGATACAGGTAGAACATGGCCGATATGGCAAGATTCAGGTCAAATAAAAGCAATGACAATTGAAGATGTAAAAGATACTTTTTTGCACCCTGCTATTGACTCATTAGTTTCAGGTTCAACAGGTGATAGTCAAGGTGGTACTTATCATATTTCAACAAATGCTTCAGTTTCAGGTTCAACAGAGGTAAGTGGTTCATCAACTCCAGTTTTTACAGATACAGGCGCAAATACATCAGCTTATCAATCTGGTTCAATACCTGAAACACTTGACCAACCACAAACTTTAACAAATTATTATTTACATAGAATTAACGGAGCAACATCTAGTCCGACTTATACATCACCTGTTTTTATTAAAACAGACGGTAACTTACAAATATTTGCTAATGCAACATTAGAGTCATTGCTAGGTGAATGGATTAGATACACAGCAGTATCATCAACAGATGGTTATAAAATTGGTTACGATATTAACGGTAGTCCAGGAACAAACAGAGGTTCTGGTATGGTTGACCAAAGATTAAATGGTTCAGGTAATTATCAGACAAGATTTGTAAACGCAAACGATTATAGAGCACAGGAGTTTCCTAACGGAACATTAACAACTATAAATACATATTATTTGACAATTAAAAAGTATTAACATGAATATATTATTGACAGGAAGTGAGGGCTTCATTGGCTCTAACCTCAAATTACATTTAGAAAATAATATTGACGCAAACATACATGGTATTGATTTAAAGTTTGGTGACGATTTACAAACTTGTTTATTACCAGAAAATATTGATTTAGTAATACATCTAGCTGGCCTTTCAGGCGTAAGACAATCATTAGACAATCCTACAAATTATTGGAAACAAAATGTAATTGTTAGTCAAAGAATATTTGACACTTATAAAGATTCTAAAATAATGTATGCTAGTTCTAGTACAGCAAAAGAGCCTTGGAGAAACCCTTACGCATTTAGTAAATTTTCAGTAGAACAATTAGCGCCAGAAAAAACTTTAGGTATGAGATTTACAACGACTTATGGACCTAACGCTAGAGAACAAATGTTAATACCTAGTATTATTAGAAATGATGTGTCTTACATAAACATTGACCATAGCCGTGATTTCATACATGTTGATGATTTATGTAGCGCTATCATAATGTTAATTGATAAAAATGAGTATGGAGTTATTGACATAGGCACAGGCATATCTCATAAATTAACTGACATAATGTCGCATTATGACTTAACTTATGACAACAGAATAGGTACAGAGATAGAAAGATTAGACAATAAAGCAGACATAGAAAACTTGACTAAATATGGTTGGTCAGCAAAATATAATTTAATTGATTATATTAATGATGAACGAATGAAAAGGATTAATTAATGATTACTGAAGAATATTTAAAAAATCATTTGATTACGGCTTTCTATATTGACAACGAAAGAAGAAATATAGAAATACATTGCAGAGATGAAGATGGTACTAAAGTTATACCGACCGTAATTCAACATGATAAAAACCACCCATATTTTCAAGCATTAACTAAATTTATCTCTGAAGATGAATTACTTGATATAACACATGATAGAAAAAAAGTTGAAAGAAGACATTTTGAAAGGCAAGTTGTAAAGATTGCTAAAAAAGAAGGTCTTATATTTGACGCAAAAGATTACCTAGCTAATGTTCAAAAATCACCAGAACAAGTCGCAGTTATTCTAAAATTTTTCTTATCGTATTTTATTGAAGGCAAATTTGACAAGGAAAAAGACAAAGAATTGTTATTTGCATTAAAATTAGAATTGTTTGAATATGAAACTATTAAAAAATCAGATAATAGTAAATACAAATCTCTAATTAGAAAAGCACAATCTCCCTACGAGGTTTTAAAATACGCTGTGGAAATTATTGAGTATGAAAATCAAAAGAAAGACACCAGCCAAGAAACTTAAAAAACTAGATACGGTTGTAAAAGAACCTACTCCAGTTTCTCCAGTTCAAAAAGACAAACCTGATATTGGTAAGATGTTAGACCATGTTATCAAGAAAGAGGGTAAGTTTTTTTGTTCTCAGCCATTTATTCATATGTATATACCAACATATGGTTTAGCACACCCTTGTTGTAATACTACAATGAATGTAAAGAAACATATATCAGAGATTGGTATTAATGGTGTATGGAATCAACCAGAGTTAGCCAATCTACGAGAAGAGATGGCAAATGGCAATAAGAAAAGAGAAGCTACAATCGCAACTTGTTATCGTTGTATAGAAACTGAATACAGAGGTTTTTCTACACCTAGAATTGCATACAACAATGACATGAAAAACGATAAAGAAGAGTTAGCAGAGTTAGACAGATTAGTTAAGTTTGTACAAGATAATCCAGGTGCTGAGTATCCTATACCAGACAAAATTCATACAGCACAAATTAAAGTTTGGGGTAATTTCTGTAATTTAAAATGTCTAATGTGCTCAGCGGAAGATTCTTCTGGAGTAGCCGAAGAGTGGATTGCTTTGGGTGAATACACGCCGGAAAAAATCTTGGAGCGGTCGGAGATTCGTTCTGGTTCTGAAATGCCCTTTAAGTTTCCTTTAATAAGATATGAAGATAATAATATTGATGAAGATGAGTTTTGGGAAGTAATCAAGAAAACAAAAAGAATTCAATTAATTGGTGGTGAAACTTGGTTAATTAAACAATATGTACAAATACTAGAGAGATGTGTAAAAGAAGGCTGGGCAAAAGATAAAAAAATATTTGCGTTTTCTAATAACTTTGGTTATCCTAAAATGCAATACATTTATGATTTACTAAAAGAGTTTCAACATGTCCATTACAAATGTTCAATGGAGTTATGGGGAACAAAGAATGATTATATAAGATATCCTTCAAAATGGCCTGAAGTTTATGACAATATCAAACTAATGAGTAAGTTGCCAAATGTAGCAATGGGTTTTGCATTTACATTAAACCCTTTAAATGTGGGTTATGTAGATGAAGCAGTAATAGGTGCTGAAGAGTTTGGTAGAACACCAAGTTTCTTTAACTTAACTAGACCAACTTGGTTTACATTAAAAGGTTTACCACCTGATATTAGAGATTTATATTTAGATAGATTATACAAAAATTCTTATGATGTAATTGACAAGATACAAAAGCCTTTAGAGTATCTTGAAAATTTAGAGTTTGATGAATTACAAATGCACAGCATGATTTCTAAAATAAAGGCAAGAGATAAGTTAAGAGGTGATAACATTTTAAAATATTTTCCAGAGTGGACACCATATTTTAAAGATGAATATTATGGAAGTATTACATAGAATAGACTCTGAAATAACTAATAGATGTAACGCAGCTTGCCCATTATGTCCTAGAACAGGCTCGTATCCTCATGGTGTTTCAGAGGTTGTACATAAAACTGGTTATAGAGATGTAGAAGTTAGTACAATACAAAAAATTTTAGATTCTCATTCAGGTCAAAACTTAAAACACTTTTCGTATTGTGGTAATTATGGCGACCCATTCATGCACCCTAAAGTGTATGATATTATCAGTATGATTTCTTCATATGGCATAACACAAAGATTTGATACAAACGGTGGTATGAGAACACCAAAGTTTTGGAGTGAAGTAGGTAAAATACCAGGTGTAAAAGTTAACTTTGCTATAGATGGACTAGAAGACACCAATCATATCTATAGGGTAAGAACACAATGGCATAAAATTATGGCAAATGCAGAGGCTTATATAAAATCAGGTGGTTATGCTGATTGGATTATGATAATCTTTTCTCATAATGAACATCAAATTGAAGAAGCAAACATATTGTCTAAAAAAATGGGTTTTAAATCATTCAATACTAAAATTAGCACAAGAGGTTTTAATTTGTCAGACCAAAAAAGATATGAACCTGCTTTAAAAGAAATTAAGGTACCTAAAAATA